>CAKMZU010000437.1:0-934 GCA_929200485.1 uncultured Gammaproteobacteria bacterium
ATAGTGCTGATGATGCAGATAGTGCTGATGATGCAGATAGTGCTGATGATGCAGATAGTGCTGATGATGCAGAAGAAGACTCAGAAGCTATTGATGTGACTTTCGTTGAGCCCATTGGCATCTCTGATGCGGTTGATGGCTTGATTCCTTCGGTTGCAATTGAGCTGCCTGTTGAAGCAGCAACGATTGCCGACGAGGTTATTTCTGTGTTTGATGATCATCTTGATGCATCGGATAAAGTGATAGATGCTCTCAATGCAGCAGAAGAAAACGCGTTTCGCGAAGGTGAGGGTAGCGATGACGGTACTCTTGACAGAAATGGCGAAGACCCTACCGGCGCAGGCGATAGCATAAAACTTGACGAAAGTGGCCCAATTCCTTCTGCTATTGATTCGCCGATCGTTTTTGATCCGAAAGATTCCACGCCACCACCATCACTAGATGATGAATAAGTGCGGTAAGTAGAAGAAACTTTAAGCAAAACGCCGTATAATCGCGGGAATTTTGTATTAAGACCCTCGAACGTGAAGAAAGATAAAAGACGCCCTGCAAAATCACATTCTGAAAAATCAGAGAAATTACAAAAAGTCATCGCCAGGGCTGGTGTTGCTTCACGTCGAGAGGCAGAGCGCTGGATTGCCGAAGGCCGACTTCGTATCAATGGTCAGAAAGCCCAGATCGGTGACAGGGTTACCGACAGTGATACCATTCAACTTGATGGCCGAAAACTTCGTATTCACAGCGCTGAAAGTTTTAAGCCTAGTATTATTGCTTACCATAAGCCAGAAGGCGAAATCTGTAGTCGTAAAGATCCAGAGGGCCGTCGCACGGTGTTTTCACGCCTGCCAAAACTGGATAAAGGCCGTTGGATTGCTATTGGTCGCCTTGATTACAATACCTCTGGGCTATTGTTGTTTACCAATGATGGGGATGT
>CAKMZU010000437.1:944-2443 GCA_929200485.1 uncultured Gammaproteobacteria bacterium
GTTGATGCACCCTTCATCTGGTATTGATAGAGAATACATGGTACGTGTCATGGGCCGGGTAGATGAGGCAATGATTCAACGGTTAAAAGACGGTGTCTTGCTCGAAGATGGCATGGCGCACTTTACGGATATTGTTGAAGCTGATGAAGAATCCAAAAGCATTAATCGTTGGTTTTACGTTTGTTTAATGGAAGGTAGAAACCGTGAAGTCAGGCGTTTATGGGAATCGCAGGATGTGACGGTTAACCGCTTAAAACGTGTTCGATTTGGTCCGATATTTATTCCGGCCAAGTTGCGACAAGGACAGTGTCAAGAACTGACAGAGAGAGAAATTGCAGACCTTTTGGAAGCTGCAAATAAAGAATGAGGATGGAATATGGCGAATATCAATATAAAAAAAGCCTTTACTATGCCGGTGGATGAAGTGCGCAAAGGGATTGAGAAAATGGCGGCTTCACTTAAAAAAGAGCAAGGGATGAGCTATGCGTGGGTCTCAGAGGACCGGGTTGAGTTCAGTCACAAAACCGGCAAGGGATCGCTTGCGATTGAAGGCGGTGAATTAGTGATGCAGCTTAAAATAGGCTTGCTTTATTCAGCTGTCGCACCAATGGTTAAGCAAAAAATTCAAAACTATGCGGATAAGCATATTCATTAATTGAACGAATCCATTCGTTTCAATGAAAAGTCAGAGGTAAGTTGATGTTTACGGGTATTGTTCAAGCCCAAGTACCTTTAATCTCTGTTCAAGGTACAGATGAGCTAAAAGAATTACAGTTAATTTTACCAGAAGGCGAGTGCCGGGAAAATGTCACCTTGGGTGCAAGTATTGCGATAAATGGTGTGTGTTTAACGGTCAAAACTTTTGATTATTCTACGGGCAATGTTGCTTTTGATGTGATGAAGCAGACCTTGGATTTATCAAATATTGGAAAAGTTGTTGAGGGCGATTGGGTAAATGTGGAGCGTTCAGCAACCTTTGCCAAAGAAATTGGCGGCCATGTGGTTTCAGGCCATATTGATGGTCAACTGCAAGTGGTTGCAATTGATAAAACTGATGAGAATTGCAAAATAACCTTTTCCTACCCTGAAAAATACGATGCGTATTTGTTTGATAAGGGCTTTGCTTCCGTTAATGGTTGCAGCTTAACCATTGCTGAAAAAGATGAAGCAGCAAGAACCATCAGCATTTGCTATATCCCGGAAACCCTTGCTCGAACAAACCACGGACGTTTAGTGGCAGGCGATAAGGTTAATCTCGAAATTGATCGAACGACTCAGGCTATTGTCGATACCGTTGAGCGCCTGTTGGAAGCAAAAAACCAATCTTAACGGCCGCTTTTTAAAAATAAGATCAGGGTCACTTTTTACTGCCTATAACCCATGTATAGTGGGTTAGCTGTTTTATACTGAATGTCATTATGCAAAATCCTAGAAGTGGTATTTTACCTGTCACGATAAAAGATAAAGCCAGCCTTTATGCTGCTGATACGCCCTTTGTT
>CAKMZU010000438.1 GCA_929200485.1 uncultured Gammaproteobacteria bacterium
AATAAGATGGTGCTACTCAGGTGGCAGGGCTAAGTTCAACTGCTTTTTTTAGGTTGATGTATGTGTGAAACTTGAGGTTACTCAAGGTTGAATAGTTGACTGGCATAGTAAATTGGCAAGACTTTTAATGATGTATCATCAATATTCCCAGTTGTACCTACTAGTTTAAAGGATAGTTCAGGTTGGTATTTTTCTCGGTATACCCCCAGTGATTTAGATCGTGTTCGCTTGCCACTTTTGACTTCAAGTGGGCAGAGTTTTCCATCAGGTAGACGAATGATGAATTCGATTTCAGAACGTGCTTCTGACCATGAGTAGGTAGGTGAGTATCCATGAGAGACCAGCTCATTTTGCACAAAATTTTCAGCGATAAAGCCTTTATAGTCAAATTGTTGATCAACAATATCTTTGTAATTTAATTCAAGCACTGAGGTTAGAAGCCCTATATCAAAGTAAAAAAGTTTGAACAGGTTTTCTTTTGCTAATTGTTTTAGAGGAACTTGTGGTTTCGTATCAATCGGGTGGCATTTTGAGAGGAGCTTGCACTGCTCCAGCCAATGAATAGGTCCCGATAGATCGTTATAGCGTTTTTTCTTGGCAATGACATCTTTAAACTGAAAGCGACGAACCGAGCCATCTTGATTGCTTTGTAGCTGCAGAGGGATGTTATTAAATACTTCGGAAATGTGTTTAGCTGACACTTTGTCAGCATATTTGCCAAAATCTAATTCATACCCTGATAATAATGCCTTGTGAATTTCTGTAATGGCTTGAGCGCGCTCTTGAGTAGATCTTTCGTTTTTGTTTTGATGCCATGCGTTGACAGCCTCAGGCATGCCGCCGACAAAATAATAATCCAGTAGGTGCTTAAAGAGTTTGTCATGCGCTGCAGGTGATAGATTCAGATTATTGTAAGCTTTAATTGTGGCGGGTTCTTCACTCGCCCATAAAAACTCTTCGAATGTCATGGGGTAAAGCGAGAGAAAGTTCACTTTACCAACAGGGAATGAATCCAGTAAGCCGATGTTTGAGCCTGATGCAACTAAATAGAGTTTGGGTTGTTGTTCAGCAAAAAATTTTAATGAATTAACTGCCCCTTGGCATTCACCGATTTCATCAAAGATCAATAGGTCGGTCTCAGGATTAAAGGTGGTATTGAAGGTTAATTCGATGGATTCGAGAATATCGGTACTGTTCAGTGATTGCTCAAACAGTTTGCCTAATGAGGGGGTTTCAAGGAAGTCCAGCCGAATCACGTTGGAAAATGACTGCCCAAACAGCTTTTCTAGCAAATAAGATTTGCCTGTTTGTCTTGCACCGTCAACAAGCATGGGCTTTCTTGTGGGTTGGGATTTCCAGGCATTTAATGTTTCAAGAGCTAGTCTTTTCAATGTTTTCCCTTCTGGGTAATTCCAAAAAAAAGCATTTATATGCGCATATTAATGTCATAATAGCACACTTTTATGCGCATAAAAGTGTAAATGTTGAGCTGTTTTAACAGTGAAAATGTCATTCGCAGAAGAAGATGCCCTTTTTAATATGTTTCAAAAATGGTGATTTAAGATCAAAGTAGCGGACGGTGATTTCATATTATTTTTTTATCAGATTTCTTATCTAGCGAGGTTTTTGTACCAACCGCCTAACCAAAACGCTCAACAAACCCCTATCGCCAAGTCCATGCTGAAAGCCGCGTAGTTACTGGGTTTTTGATTTTTATCTCTCGGACTTGGGCGTTTCTCCAGCTCTCTGGATATCGCCTGTGGCGGAGAGGAATCGCGATATTGGAGAAAACATTTGCCTTGTTTGCTGAGTACGAAGTCCGCAGGAATACGCAGGAACCCCAAAGAGGCCGCAGGTTTCATGGTTGGTAATGGATCGGGAGAAGGGTTTTGTGAAAGGAAGTGGTGGAGTCGGCGGGAATCTAACAGGAGTGATAAGTATTTGATATAACGCTTTTTTTAAGGCTTTAAAAATATCCGTGTTACACGCGATGTTACATTTGTAATAGCGTTATATATTGTGATCTATTTCTAATAAACGGTTTTAATTTTTTATCATAACCGTTTTTTTATTTTAGCGCTGACCGTAAGTTTAATCTAGTCGAATGTAATAATGCATTGAAAACTGCTTCGCATTCAACAAAAAGTCTAGGTCAGCTCAGTCAATGGCATGAGAGTGATTTGGCTAAGCGTTAAAAAAATAAGTTTTCAGCTAAAAGATTTTATGATCAACACTTAGCCTAAGCCTGTGAAGATAAATGGTAATCTGTTCTGCATTGACATCGAAAGTTGGCGCACCCATGAGGTCAGTTATCCAAAGGTCTTTGTTTTCGATCTGTTTTGATACAGGCTTGGCTTGAATGCATTCACCGAGTAGATGATCTATGGCTAAGCTTT
>CAKMZU010000439.1:0-1568 GCA_929200485.1 uncultured Gammaproteobacteria bacterium
TAAACGTTGAATTTCGACAGTTCTGCCAGATTGCTTGCCACTTGCTGCTTCTCGTCTCATGCGCGAATGTGTAGATCGCGGTAGCATGCCATATTCAGCGGTTACCCACCCCTGGCCTGAACCACGTAAAAAGCTCGGAACTTTATCTGCAACACTGGCAGTGCAAAGTACCTTGGTATCGCCAATACTGATTAATACGGACCCTTCGGCATGTTTAGTGTAGTTTCGAATAATGGAAACAGGTCGGAGCTGGTCAGCGCTGCGTGGTTTGTTCTCTGTCATGAGGGGAGTCTTTATAATGAAAATTTAAAAAAGCGAATCTACGGAAAAGCCGTATAATAGGCAAGTTTTTTTAGTGCACTCCTTTTGTTGACGTGCATTTTGGGGATTTAGAAGGGTCAAAAGATATGCCTTATAGTATGACGGGATTTGCTCAGGTGATTCAATCAAAGCCTTGGGGTGAGATTAGTTGTGAATTGCGATCAGTCAATCATCGTTATCTTGATATCTCGTTTAAGCTTGCGCGAGATGTTCGAGTGATTGAAACGGATATTCGACAAACAATAAAAACTCAGGTGAATCGTGGCAAGTTAGATTGCGTGATTTCAGTTAATCTTTCTGAATCTTCCGATGGTGTTGTTGAAATCAATCATGAGTACTTAGGCGCATTGCTGGCAGCTAATGGTGAGGTTTTTCAAAAGATGGGTGTGGCCGCAGAAGAAAAAGCCAGTACTTTTTTAGCCTGGCCTGGAGTCATCGCTCAAAACAGTCAGTTACCAGAGAGCTTTAATGCTGACATTCTAAGCTTGTTGAGTGAGACAATTGAACAACTGCAGATCAGGCGTTTAAAAGAAGGGGACTCACTGGCTAAGATAATGGGTGAGCGATTGAGTGCGATGGAGATAATTGCAAAAGATTGTCAGGCCAATTATTCGGAATACCTTGAACTTCATCTTAATAAGCTGCGTGATAAGGTTAGCCAACTAAAAACCGATGTTGATGAAAGTCGGCTTGAACAAGAGTTGGTTATCCTGTCTCAAAAAGCTGATATAAGTGAAGAGCTTGATCGATTGATCATTCATATAAAAAGCGTTAGAAAGGCTTTGAAAAGTGAAAAGCCATCAGGGCGTCGCTTGGATTTCTTGATGCAGGAATTAAATCGAGAAGCTAACACCTTGGGTTCTAAGGCGATTCATCTTGAACTTAGTCAGGCGTCGGTCGAGCTTAAGGTGTTGATAGAGCAAGTCAGGGAGCAGGTTCAAAACATTGAGTAGCGTCAGCTGGTTTTCTGTATTTTAGATAAATGCGAGAGTTCAATTTATTGCTGGTGATATTTTATTTGAAATTAAGTGGAACAGATTGAATATTATTAAGCTGCGGAGGAAAGAAATTATTGTAAGTTTGTTATATTTCAAGGCATATTCTATGTGAGAAAAATCTGCTACAGCTGCTAAGTAAACTTATTCTTTAGATTAATGTCACATTTCCAGAATACTTAGTTAATGCCTTTTGGTTTTGGGTATTGTTCATTTCGATATATTTCATTATTGAGTAGATGGCTCATGCGA
>CAKMZU010000439.1:1578-2379 GCA_929200485.1 uncultured Gammaproteobacteria bacterium
AAATAAACACATTAAATTTAATTTTTCTGGTGGGCCATTAGTCAAGGCAATAATCAGATCTGAGGCAGAAAAAAATATATCTGATGAGAAAATGAAAAATCTGCTTAGTATTTTACAGGTCAATAAATCAAATAAAGATAATGACGCTTGATTGACACGGATAAGCACGCAACTTTTTTTAGGAAATTCCTGCGAGTAGTTAGTCTATTTAAAGGAATTTGATGAAGAATTTAGCCCCTGATTTGATATTTTGGCCGAGCAGGCTGTTCTCGGAAGAACCTCCTGGGTGCCGCAGAGACTGAAAAAGTTAATGAAAATTATGTATTAATAAAAAGCGGTGAAGTTTTTTTTGAACTTTTTTAAAAAGCAGGGTTCAAATATTTCGATAGTGGCAAATGATGTGAGGTATCCCCTATACCTCGCTTCATCGTGTTGATAATTCAACACACTTTCGGCCAGCACGCTTGTGCTGGCTTTTTTATATCCAAAATTTATTCAGTGATGGCAGTTTCAGGCAGAAGCCATTGATTTAACCTCGTTTTCAACTCCTTTAACCCCGTCTTCTTTGTTGATGAAAAAAGCTGAATGCTAGCGTTGGGGTAGTCTTCAATGACTTTTTTAGCTTGAAAAATCTGGTTTCTGGCCTGATTGGGTTTTAACTTATCACTTTTGGTGAGTAGCAAATGGATTGGCATTTGAGCTGCTTTTGACCAATTAAGCAACATCATGTCAAAGTCCTGAAAAGGTTGCCTTGAGTCCATAAGAAGCACCAATCCTTGTAGTGATTGCCTTTCTTCCAAG
>CAKMZU010000440.1 GCA_929200485.1 uncultured Gammaproteobacteria bacterium
CTTCAGACAAATTTTGAGTTTTACATCAGAGTCATTAATGTTAACGATGCCCCTGTTAGCATTGGCGCAACCGTAGGCATGGAAAAAAACACAACCTACACTTTCAGCGTTGATGACTTTGCGTTCACTGATATTGAAAATGATGCTCTGGTTTCTGTCACTATTGATACCCTGCCAGCAGCAGGTACTTTATCACTGTCAGGCAATCCTGTGACTGCAAGCCAGCCAATTAGCGCTGCAGATATCGCCAATCTCACCTTCACCCCGGTTACCGACGCTACCGGCACCAGCTATGCCAGCATCGGCTATCGGGTAAATGATGGCACAGATTCAAGCCTTGATACGGCCAATATCCAACTCGATGTCAATGAGCCTCTGCCGGGGCCAGCCTATCAATTAAGTTTGGCAAATGAAGACATTAGCCTGAACTTACTCGAACCGAATAGGTTAAATGGTAAATACTATTACCTGCTTGATGCCAATGGCGACAATCAAATCACTGACGATGACAGGCTTAATCAGCAGGCAGTTAACGATTTTATGGCTTCTGGCACTTCTATCCATTTTGACAATGCCGATATTGTGCTAGCTGAGGAATCCGACATTACCCATCTTAACCTTGGATTCAATGACGGTGAAGCTCACTTCTGGGGGTTGGATTCGGCTACAAATACCGCCATTTTATATACCCATGAAGGTGCGCTGCCCTATCCTGACTATTCAGATCATGGCTATTTAGTCTATCAGCTGATTAGCTAAACACAGGAAACAATAATGGAAATACTCGGTTTATTTTTTACAGTCATTGTTCTCTCCGCCACTATTCCATTATTCAGTTCACTACTCCAATTCAGCTTTGCAGGTTTGCATGGCATATTTAACCACTATAAAAAAACTGAACACTTCACGCCCAATGTCGCCATCGTCCTTCCGGCCTGGAATGAAGGGGATGTTATCGCTGCAAGCATCGATTTGTTGATGAAAATGGATTACCCCAAAGATAACTTTAAAATTTATATTGTCGATGATGCAAGTACTGACCATACTCCAAGAATTGCCAAAGAAAAAGAAGAGGAATTTTTAGGCAATGTCTATCATTTGCGAAGAGAAAAAGGCGGCGAAGGCAAAGCGCATACACTGAATCACGGCTTGCGTATTATTTTTAGCCAACCTTGGGCTGAAGCCGTCCTTATCATGGATGCGGACGTATTATTTGAAAAAGATGCCCTGAGAAAAATGACTCGTCACCTGATCGACCCTAACATCGGGTCGGTTACTGCTTACATTAAAGAAGGTAGCTTTCCTGGCAACCTGATTACCCGCTTCATTGCCTTTGAATATATTACAGCACAAGCGGTATCACGTCGCGCACAGAACGTCCTTGGTCAGCTTGCCTGTTTAGCCGGCGGCGCACAGCTTCATTCCAGAGAAAATATGTTGGCCATTGGCGGTGTTATCGATACCAGCTCACTCGCTGAAGATACTTTCACAACATTCAAAACTCAGCTTGGTGGGCGACGGGCAATATTTGATGGTAACGCCATTGTTTGGGCAGAAGAACCCGACACACTTAAAGGCGTTTGGAAACAACGTCTTCGATGGGCAAGAGGTAACATTCAAGTCACCAAGGCATTCAAACATCTGTGGCTTAACAAGATGGAACATCGGCAGTTAGGCAGCTTTACTTTCTCTTTTTTATGGTTTTCCATCATGATGATGCCTTTCTTTATGATTGGGGCATCGATTGGTCTTTGCGCCTTATTTTTTGTTGATTTTAAATTATCCTGGGTAACCTTTCGGCTGCTGTGGATACTCAATGTTATCGTTTATCTCTTCGTTACCCTCTTTTCATTTACTGTTGATACTGAAAGCGCCAAACGCTCATGGGTTCAAGGCATTGTTTTTCCCGGCATAATTTCATTAACAATCATTATTTTATCGGTCATACCAAACTATCTTGATAATCTCGTCGCGGAAGCACTCTTAAGCAATAACGCACGGTCATTAACCGCATTTATCTATGGCTTCGTGCTTTTCATTTATATGTGGCTGGCCCTTTGCATGCTGTGCGCCTGGGGTGCTTATCGTGCAGAGATGGCTGGTATGCCAACACTGTTGATTAATATCATGGCGTTAATTTCAGGCTTTGGGCCTTTGCTTTGCGCGATCACCTTTGCTTCTTATATCTCTGAATGGCAAGGCGCTTCATTGACCTGGGATAAAACAGAAAAAAAAGGCAATGTAAAAGTATTAAAATAAATTTTTATATGTCTTTCTTATCAATACATTTTATATTCCAGCTTCGATAATTCCGATGAACCTAAATTCAGCAGTTAAAACTCAAGAAACCTCTATAGTACCTGTGTTTAAAGG
>CAKMZU010000441.1 GCA_929200485.1 uncultured Gammaproteobacteria bacterium
ACAAGAACCAAATATTCGCGATTCCGCACTCCCCTCTCCTGAGATTATTAGCTTTATTGAGCCGCATATTGGACTAGGGCCTGTGTTGGATGAGGCTAATTTATTCTTAGGGATAGTCACGGCCATCGCAGGCGCAAAGCGTGCAAATGTCACTTTTAAAGTGCGGGAAGGCCATGCTGGGACAACGCCTATGGGGCAGCGACTCGATTCTCTGGCAGCTGGCGGTGAATGGCTGTTGGCGGTTGAAGCCACTGGCTTATCGCATGCCGCCGATGCCGTCGCAACAGTCGGGCAGATTCAAAATCGACCGAATGCGGTGAATGTCATCTCCGGCACTACTCAACTGTCTTTGGATGTTCGATCAGAAAACAATGCATTAAGAGATAAGCTCTGCACCGAAATCGAACAAAAATCCCAATCGATTGCCACAAAACGCCAACTTGAGTGTCTAATCGATTGGACGCATGAAGTACCCGCAGCTCCTTGTGATACCCAGTGGGTAGGAAGATTCGAAACACTCTTTAAAAACAATGGTTTAACGCCCTTGAAATTACCTTCAGGGGCAGGCCACGATACCATGGCAATGGCAGCGATTTGTCCAGTTTCCATGCTCTTTTTAAGAAGCCCTTTAGGTATCAGCCATCATCCAGATGAGCAGGTACTACTGGAGGATGTCGAACAATGTCTTTCGATTCTGATAAAAACCCTGGATCATACAAACAAACTGACTACTTGGACAAGTAATTGCATACTGAAAGCGCAATTAACAATAAACATAGCAAAGCATTAATTTCTGGTGACAAGATGCCCGCGCCCACGCGCCTCGAGCTTCTAAATATTTCCAAAACCTATCCTGGCACAAAAGCCAATGATAGTGTTGACCTGAGCATAGCCCCTGGAGAAATCCATGCGCTGCTCGGAGAGAATGGTGCGGGTAAAAGCACCCTGATGAAAATCCTTTATGGTGTGGTTCAACCTGATTCCGGAGAAATCTTTTTTAACGGAAAACGCGTTGATATTCAATCACCCAAAGATGCACGAAGTCTTGGGATTGGTATGGTGTTTCAACACTTTTCTTTATTTGAAACGCTGACGGTTGCTGAGAATATTTTACTGGCCTTGGGTGAACAAGCCGGTGATAAATCAACCTTAAGCAACCGTATTCGCGTGGTATCTGAACGCTACGGCATTCGGGTTAATCCTGATCAGAAGGTTGCCAACCTCTCAACGGGCGAGCGCCAACGCGCTGAAATTGTCCGCTGCTTGCTTCAGGATATTCATTTATTGATCCTGGATGAACCAACCAGCGTACTCACGCCACAAGAAGTTGAAACACTCATGGTTACGCTGAACAGCCTCGCTGAAAAAGGATGCAGTATCTTATTTATCAGTCACAAACTCGATGAAGTAAAAGCACTTTGTCACAAGGCTACTGTGCTTCGTGCAGGAAAAGTGACGGGTCAATGCGACCCTAAAAAGGAAAGTACACAATCCATCGCCACACTCATGGTGGGCGAGTCCTTCACTTTGGGGAATGTGACAAGGAATCTTTCAAGCACTGTCACTCTTGAAGTGAAATCTTTATCAACAAAAGCTGAGCATCCGTTTGATGTCGCCCTGAAAGATGTGAGTTTTGACCTAAAAGCCGGAGAAATTCTGGGGATTGCAGGCGTTGCCGGCAATGGCCAGGAAGCACTCCTAATGGCACTTGCCGGTGAAACACCCCAACGCACCAAAAGCCTGTTAATGAAAGGCAAAGCTATTGATGCATTCAATGCTAAAGCCCGACGCCGAATGGGCATGGCCTACGTGCCGGGTGACAGGCTAAATCGTGCAGCCATCAGTGATAAAACGCTGGCAGACAATACCTTATTAACGGCCTTTGATCAGGGTCTGGTGTCTCATGGTTTTATCCAACAGGAAAAAGTCAATGCTCAAGCCCGGGCCATCATCAAAGACTACAAAGTGAAAGCGACTGGCAAAGACGCTCTCGCCAAAAGCTTATCAGGTGGTAACCTGCAAAAATTTATTTTGGGTCGTGAAATTGAACAAAACCCTAAAATACTTATTGCCGCGCACCCTACCTGGGGCGTTGATGTCGGTGCCCAATTAATTATTCATGACGCGTTGATAGAACTCAGAGATAAAGGCTGTGCCATTATTATTGTGTCTGAAGATCTGGATGAATTATTTCATATCTCGGATCGAATGGGGGCAATCTGTCATGGCAAACTCTCCCCTATTCTACCCACAGATCTGCTTAGTAAAATCCAGGTCGGCTGCTGGATGGCTGGAGATTTCACCCACGGAAATCTAGACGACACGGTTAGTCAGGAGGGTTTAGCCCCATGCTAACATTAAAAAAACGTCTAT
>CAKMZU010000442.1 GCA_929200485.1 uncultured Gammaproteobacteria bacterium
AAAACAACATGCTGAAAATCCGATTCATTGGGTTGAATGGACAGATCAAAGCCTTAACACGGCAAAGGAAAAAAACCAGCTGATCTTCTTATCTATTGGATATTCGAGCTGTCACTGGTGCCATGTGATGGAGAAAGAGACCTTTGCTGATCCGGCGGTTGCTAAATTATTAAATTCTACGGTTGTCAGTATCAAGGTAGATAAAGAAACCCGCCCAGATATTGATCATCGCTATATGACGGCGTTAAAACTGATGAAAGGCGAAGGTGGATGGCCTGTTACGGCATTTCTAACGCCTGATGCTGATGTGGTATTTATTGATAGTTATCTGCCGAAAGAAAAATTTATTCAGCTTGCAACCCGTTTAAATCATTTATGGCAGCAAAATCCGCAGGCTTTGCAGGCAAATGCACAAAGGCTAACAGCACAGGTTGATGATTATTTAGCACCGGCAAAGCAGCGAAAAGTTCACTTGAGAGAGAGTGAACTGACGCAAGCTGCAAAAAACATTGTGTCTAGCTTGGATGTTAATACAGCTGGTCTAAAAGGATCACCCAAATTCCCTAATGAGATGGTCTACTTGTTTTTGTTGGATTACTCACAGCATACCCATGATAGAAAAATGCAAGCGCAAGTATTATCAGCCCTTCGCTTTATGGCAATGAGTCCGCTGTTTGATGCGATTGATGGCGGTTTTCATCGATATGCAGTCGATGGGCATTGGCAGGAACCACATTTTGAAAAAATGTTATACACACAAGGGTTGCTGTTAAGTTTATATAGTCGAGCTTACCAAATCAGCCCAGAGCCTTTATTTAAAACGGTTGCCCAGAAAACAATTTCATTCCTGCGAGATAAAATGTCGGACGGTGCTTTATTTTTTTCATCCATTGATGCAGATAATGAAGGCGTAGAAGGTGGTTTTTATCAATTCACTCCGACTGAGTTCTTGCAGGTATTTCCATCTGATTATCATCCGCTTGTCCGTCAGGTTTTTAATATCAAAAAAAATGTACCTGTTACTTTGACCTTGCAACAGCCGTCAGATCAATTGTTGTCAGATTTCCAGATTTCACGAAAAGCTTGGATAACGATATACCATAAAGCAAAGCAGCAATTGGCGAATAGGCGAGTAAAAAGACCAACGCCTTTTGTCGATAGAAAAAAAATTACCGCGTGGAATGCAATGGTCATAAAAGGGCTGCTTGATTCAGCGAAGGCATTTGATGATCAAACATACCTTCAGATGGCGATTGATCATATGCATCAATTATTATCAGCTAACCGAATAAATACACGTTTGGTTCGTTATACCTATAGCGGCAAAGCACAGCAAGGTGCTGCTACCCTTGAGGACTTTTCCTGGGTTGTGGTCGCTTTAGTGGCTTTATATGATGTCACCGATGATGCCAGCTGGTTAGTGAAGGCTGAAAGCCTTTTTTGGGAAATGCAGGCTAGCTTTTATGATAAAACGGCAGAGGCTTTTCAACTCTATCAGGTAAATGGTCAGTCAGCTATTTCACAACCGGTATTTGATCTTGAAGATAATAATTACCCCTCGCCGAGTTCAATGGCTTTGTTATCAGCCCGTCAGTTATATCAGCGAACGGGGCATATTCAGTATAAATCGTTTTCAGGCATTCCATTAAACGTCAATACCATTAATCTTAACGCCCCGATTTATGCAACTTTATTGCAAGCACAGCTTGGTCATACGCTGATGCAGGAACGTTATTTTGCGAATGGAAAAGGAAAGCTATCGCTGAACAAGCATAATTCTATCGATATTTCTTTAGAGTCAGGTTGGCATATAAATAGCCATAATCCTGGTGTTGAAGCATTAGTTCCAACACGTATTCAGGTTGATGGGGAAGAAATTAAGCGTTATCCAGATGCTAAAAGGCTTGAAACGGCTTTTAGTGCTGCTGACATTAATGTTTGGGAAGGAAACATTTCTATACCTGTGCATTCGAAAAAATCAGCTAATGTCGATATTCATCTACAGGCCTGTAGTCAAGATAGATGCTTAGCTCCAGAACGACTTCGCTTGTAGTCTGTTCGGCGGGGGTTGAAAATTTGACAAGATAAATGCGTATTTCATCTTCAGATTACCTCTATAAATAACAGCCTTAATGTTTCTTATAAACAATGCGCAGGTTTTGATAAACCCAGGGCTTCCTAGGTAAATTGATCAGATCAATATTTAATCATAATGATTTTAACCTTCTGATTTATAATGCTTTTACTGATTTCGGATGTCATTGTTTATGTTTGTTATTGCCTATTTTGCACCCTTCGATGGGCTCAGGATGAACGAGGAGAGGGACAAGCCATAAATCTCCCGCTCACCCTGAGCT
>CAKMZU010000443.1:0-782 GCA_929200485.1 uncultured Gammaproteobacteria bacterium
ATTCTCAGTCACAATGGATTCCGTATGTTCTGATCTGTAAGTAGCAATATGATCAATGGCGGCAGCCATATCAGGTACGACTTTCACCGCCAGAATAGGTGCAAGATATTCTGTAGCCCAATCTTCTGCTGTTGCTGCAACAGCAAAAGGCAGAATACGGCAAGTCGTTTCGCAGCCGCGAATCTCGACCCCTTTGCTTTGGTAAATATCACCAAGCTTTGGCAGTATGGAGCCAGCTTTAGATTGCGCGACCAATAACGTTTCCATCGTATTACAGGTGCCGTAACGCTGCGTTTTCGCATTATCAGCAATATTGATAGCCTTTTGGTCATCGGCATCATCATCAATATACACATGGCAGATGCCATCTAAGTGTTTAATCACAGGGACGCGAGCATCATTAGAGATTCGCTCAATCAGTGACTTACCGCCACGAGGAACAATCACATCGACGAATTTATCCATCTGAATTAGCTCACCGACCGCTGAACGATCAGTGGTTTCTACTACTTGAATGGCACCCTCAGGCATCCCGGCATGCTTAAAGGCTTTTTGAATACAGGCATAAATTGCCTGATTTGAATGAATGGACTCAGAACCGCCTCGCAAGATAGCCGCATTACCCGATTTGACACAAAGGCTGGTTGCTTCAACTGTCACATTCGGTCGCGATTCATAAATAATACCAATCACTCCAAGTGGCACTCGCATTTTCCCAACTTGAATCCCTGAAGGGCGAAAATTCATATCGGTGATTTCACCAATGGGATCAGGCAGACTCA
>CAKMZU010000443.1:792-2355 GCA_929200485.1 uncultured Gammaproteobacteria bacterium
CTTTTTCTTCATCAGCGGTTAAGTCTGTTTGTTTGGCAGCTTTTAACGCCTCTCTTTCAAGATCTAACTGCTCCGCAAGTGTTAAAAGCGCCGTATTTTTCTTCTCGGTACTCACCACCGACAGGGCTCTGGATGCTTCGCGGGCTTTTGCACCCAGCCCTTGCATGTAATCTTTAATGATCACAAAAAATGTCCTTCAAACCTTTATATTAACAGGCTTCGAATTATACACAGAACCGGCTGAGAGATAAGAAAAAAGTCCAGATTTTGCAGCTAAACACAAGG
This sequence comes from uncultured Gammaproteobacteria bacterium, assembly GCA_929200485.1. Classification (GTDB taxonomy): domain Bacteria; phylum Pseudomonadota; class Gammaproteobacteria; order Pseudomonadales; family DT-91; genus CAKMZU01. The sequence goes on from CAKMZU010000443.1 coordinate 1,078, forward strand.
AACTTTAGAGACGAAGTCCATCCAATGAGTGGTTAATCTGCATGATGATTTGCGTATCACCTATGTTTTGAAGTCTCACAAACGGCAGGCTCTATGACCCTACAACTCTTTATTAGCGCTACCATACTCGCATTGCTTTTTTGTTCTCTGAATGCCTTCTCCGGTCAAAGCACGGCCGGTTTTGATATCAATGCCCCATATCCACAAACCCTCCCCCCTCAAGTGGAATACCATTGGCAACAACTCGATTGGCAACAATTCTGTGAGCAACAACAAAGCGGATTCTATTGGCAACAGCATGGAAAAAATATGGAAATCCACCCTACACACAACCCAGTTATGACCAGGCTAGCCTTAAACAATGGACCGACAAGTCACCAATTAACTCTTGCTCAAGCGCAAGCCAACCAACAAGCAAACCTGCTTGGGCTGCAAGACTTATGTAGATGCTTTATACTAAAACAGATTGAAGAGGGCCTCGCTCGATTAACAATCAATACCCCCCCAACTTCAACAGATGAAAACAGTAACGGCATTAGCCGAGAAGACAGCCATGCATTCAAATTCGACAAGATCGATATTGAAAGTACAGACCCTAATGAAAAACCTGCTGCAGTTTTTATTGCAAGCGATAGAGAGGGCAACACAATAGCATTCGCGGGACCAAGGGACCCAGCAGGGCACGAATTAGCCGAGCTTCTTAAGGAGCACTGCAAATCATTCCCGCAATTTGACATAAACGAAGATACATTTAAAAGGATTTCATGTAACCGTATAACACCAAAGCAAATACATCATTTATCTGATGCTAGAAAGATAATAAACCTGGATCATCTAATGCTTGAAATCCACAAAAAACACCCTGATTCATACCATGTATTATCCCATTAATTGACCATCCATTTTATTGGGTAATATGTAATGAAAACGTAAGTATTCACATAAAGCTGCCCCGCCCACCCTGAGTTGATCAAAGGGTATTTACTCATGTCTTGCGAACCTTACGAAAACCTTTGGGAAGATTAATATTAGATATAACCAAACATCTTATCGGCAACAATATCAGCGGCTGCAAAGCCCATTAACCACCATAAATCACACTCAAGTGACAAATCCATCGCGTGTGATTCTTGATAATCACAAAATCGCTCTATAAACACATCCACCATTAAAAGGCTTTGAATTATAAGCACAGGCAAAGAAGCCCCAGAGATAAAAAGGTCTTCGCATTGAAGGCAAATGAGAGGAACTTGCTAAATCTAAGCCATCCAATAAGTG
>CAKMZU010000444.1:0-1057 GCA_929200485.1 uncultured Gammaproteobacteria bacterium
AGCCAACAACCCAGACTATGAAACCATTCCAGCGGGAGAGGGTTTACGTCAGCTTGCAAGGTTGGTCCGAGTGTTTAAAGAGCTGTAATCCATGAGTGGTTAAATAGCACGATTGAGCCATTGTCATCTGAGTAAGCTTTTAAGAGCCTTTGCATAGGTATAATGATAAGTGTTAATGCTTCATTATTAAGGGCCTACTCACATGAATTGGCTTGTAAAAGCTCTTTTCATACTGTCGCTTTTTTTATATTGATTGGTTTTTTAGGAGTGTTTGGCTGGTTGTGTATTTTTGCTGTTCTGTTTACTGCTGCCGTGAAGCGTTTTGTCATTTTAATGGATAGTGGGCAAGCATCAACCTTTGATGACGATTAAAACGGGCGGGATGGCATGGGTTATAAGTTCTGTAAGGTATCTTTTTAAATGCCACTTCTCTTAAGGCTTTGCATGATCTATTGGGGGTTTGTAGAGCCCCAGTGTTTCTTAAGCGTTTTCAGTGAGTTTAGCCTTCTCTAAAAAATTGAAATAATGCTGCACTGCACTTTGAGCGTTGGTTTCACGCTCCCTTGTAAAATGTTGGCGTATCTTATCAACGATTTCCTGACTATTGATAGACGCTTTTGTTAAAGGGATATTCATCTCCGAAGGAATGATTTGTATGTTACGAATATACAGAGCAACGCTCGATTCTTTTAATTTAATCTCGTCTTTAAGGTAATTGATAAATTCATTCTCGTACTCCATTTTTTGAATACTCGATGTTGTGGTCGATGCCGATATTGAATTAATAATATCTAGCACCTTATCGTAGGCTTTAGCGTTTTTGGTGTTTTTGTGTGTGGTATTCCACTCAGGCTTAATCGCTTTGATCATCTCGTATTCAATAGACTGAGAAGCATTAACGGAGCGTTCATCGATGATGGCATAAGGATTGACGGAGAGCCATAAAGTAACGGTTTGACCTTTTTCGATGGATGCTGTGATTTTGTCGTCCACATTGACGCTATGCCAAAAATATTTCTTGGCTTTTAACCATCGATCTTGAAAGCAGTTAGTGTAT
>CAKMZU010000444.1:1067-2086 GCA_929200485.1 uncultured Gammaproteobacteria bacterium
GTATATGCCAATGTAAGTAATTTTGCCATCGACTTTAACCAAATACACCGATTGTTCTGCATCAAGAAACTTTTCATCGACTAAATTCAGCGCGGTGTGCCAGATTGACTCTTTGCCATCAAATTTGGCTTTGATGCCTTCTGGGCAGTGCTCGGCGTTGCCGATGTTGACAAATTCATATCCTTCGTGGATTGCTCTCTCCAGCTCCATGATTTTTCCTTTATTATTTTTTACAAGATCAAGCCTACATCTTATAACAGGTATTTCATCAAAGTAAGAGAAACATTAAGCACATGATTTATGTGACCGAGTAAAAGGAAGGATCAAAAAACAACTGAGCTGATGCAAGTTCCACTGATATTTATTGAGCTGTACACTGCTTACATTTGAGCTGATCATGTCTAAATCCGCTTTTTAATTTTGTTGCTGTCGATGATGTCAGCATTATGGCTTTTGATTAAATCCCTTGAATTTTGCGTTAGGTTGCGTGCATTGGTAAAAACAATCCGTTTGATTACCGGCTTATTGCTAAAGGTTGCTGAATAGGTGTTTTGAGCACTGTGAGCTTCTTGTGTAGCCTTATGACCTGAGAAAGTATCGTGGTGGGTCTGTTTTGTCTGATCCAAGATCAAGCCATTTGGCGTGTTGAGTACGCGATCGGCCCCAAAGTCGTGGCCATTTTTGGTTAAATGAGCATCACTACAGGCATAGACTTTGCGTAATAGCTCAGCTGCAAAAGCTTCAAATTGTTGCCAGTCAGCTTGTTTTCAGGATTTTCAGAATTGAACTTTGTGCCACCTCTTTGTCGTTGTTTTCTGCGTTAGATATTATATGGAAATAAAATTTATAAATTTCTGAGAATCTTATTGAATGTTTATGCCGCAGTTTGTATATTACTGCTCAAAAAATCGACTAAAAAACTTGAAAATCCATAAATCCACTAGAAAATAATAATTACTTAAGGGAACTAATGAATAGAAAATCTTCAATTTTTGTGGTCTCCGCACTGTCGTTAGTGT
>CAKMZU010000444.1:2115-2354 GCA_929200485.1 uncultured Gammaproteobacteria bacterium
CATCGTCAGGTAATAATTCATCAGACAAATCAGGGTCTGAAACCTATGCCGATTCCATCGTTAAAACACAGGCGTTGCCTCAGGGAGTTTGCCCTAATGGTGGTATACAAATACAGATGGGTATTGATCGTAATGCTAACGGCATACTCGATGCGAATGAAGTGGATCCTACTCGAACACAAAACGTTTGCCATGGTCAAGCAGGTAATGATGGTCTCACAAGTCTGGTTGAAACAAGA
>CAKMZU010000445.1 GCA_929200485.1 uncultured Gammaproteobacteria bacterium
AACACAAAGCTTAATAAAAGCAGCAATAGCGCAGGCAACAAGCTGGTTGATTGCGATAAGACGACACCCGCCACCATCAAGGTTAATAACTCAACCAATGGGTAGCGCCAACCTATCTTGGTTTGGCAGTTTCCACACTTCCCTTTTAATAGAAGGAAACTTACAACAGGAATATTCTGCCAGATTTTGATTTTTGAATGGCAACTTGGGCAGGCAGAAGGCGGATGCGCCAAATTAAAACGCGCTGTTTTTGCCGCATCATCTAGCGATGAATTTTCTTGATCGTGCGCCGCTTGTTCTTCTTGCCCTTCTTGCTCCAAAATCCACTGCGCATCTGCTCGCCATTGGCGCTTGAGCATCAGTGGCAAGCGATAAATCACCACATTCAAAAAGCTGCCAATCATCAGGCTGCATAACAGAATAACCGTGATTAAAAACCCGTATTCATCATTGGGCATTGTGGCAAAGGGTTGCCATAAAGATTCACTAAACATTAAATAGCCTGACCTATACTAAAGATCGGAAGATACATCGCCACCATCAAGCCACCAACCAACACACCAAGCACTGCCATAATCAACGGCTCCATCATCGAGGTTAAGCCATCAACGGCATCATCGACTTCTTGCTCATAAATATCTGCCAGTTTATTTAACATGGTTTCCAAATCACCGGCTTCTTCACCAATAGAGATCATCTGTATCATCATCACAGGGAAGATGCCAGCCCCCCTTAACGATTGATTCAGTGGAATACCGGTGGTGACCTCATCGCGTATTTTAGCAATTTGCTTGGCATACACCGCATTGCCCGCAGCACCACGAACAGACTCCAACGCTTCTACCAAGGGCACACCGGCAGCAAAGGTCGTCCCCAAGGTTCTTGAGAATCGCGCATAGACTGAGGTATGAGTGATTCCACCAATAATCGGGATTTTTAACGTAATCGCATCTACTGCATCACTATATTGTGGTGATCGTTTGACTGAAGTTATATGAGCAGCAACTGCACCAACAATGACTACAAGCAAGAAAAAGCCATAAGCCTGCACCCATTCAGAAAGATCCATTACCATCCGCGTAAAAGCAGGCAGATCCGAACCAAACCCTACAAATAAAGATTCAAACTGAGGAACAACCTTCACCAACAATATACCCGTAACAATAGAAGCAACGAATAATACTGTGAGTGGGTATTTCATGGCTTTTTTAACTTTAGACTTCAGCGCCTCGGTTTTCTCTTTATAGGTAGCAATTCGATCAAGCATGGTCTCAAGCGCACCCGATTGTTCACCTGCCTCGACCAAATTACAAAAAAGGCCGTCAAAGTAGTTGGGATGCTCTCTTAATGCATTGGCTAGCGTGCCGCCGCCTGCGACATCGGTGCGGATTTTTATTACCAGCGTTTTTAAATTAGGGTTTTCAGCGCCTTCGATAATAATATCAAACGCCTGAATCAAGGGGACGCCTGCGCGCATCATGGTCGCCATCTGGCGAGAGAGCACAGCGATATCCTGCGCTTTTATTTTTTTACCCTGACTAAAAATCGATTCCGACTTTTTAGTCACCTTTTTAGGCAAAATGCCCTTTTTCTTTAACTGAACTTTAGCAATGGCCGCGCTTTGGCTTTGCAACTCTCCTTTGACCTTTTCGCCGCTATTGTTTAAACCATGCCAGACATAGGTTTGCAATTTTAAGGCTTTTTGTGCTTTTGCCATAACTCATTAATCCTTGGTGACTCGGTTAATTTCTTCAAGGCTAGTAACGCCGCTTAAGGCTTTTTTAAGGCCAGAGCGCCTTAAATCATTAAACCCCTGCTTGGTTGCTATATCTGCGATCTCTAAAGAGTTGCCCCCATTCATAATCAACTCTTGGATTTCAGGGGTGATTTTAACCACTTCGTAAATACCCACACGGCCTTTATAGCCTCGGGTACATTTAGAGCAACCCACAGGCTTCATCAATTGATTATCCACTAGCTGTTCTTTGGTGAAGCCTTCGGCAAGCATGGCCTCCTCAGGGTAATCCACAGGCTCTTTGCAGGCAGAACAAAGCCGCCGCGCCAGCCGCTGGGCAATAATCAAACTTAAGGATGTCGCCAGGTTAAACGACGGGATACCCATATTGAGCATACGTGTAATCGTCTCCGGCGCGCTGTTGGTATGCAGGGTGGACATCACCATGTGGCCCGTTTGCGCCGCTTTTATCGCAATATTACCGGTCTCTAAATCCCGGATCTCGCCCACCATAATAATATCAGGGTCTTGACGCAAGAAGGATTTCAGCGCTTCAGAAAAACTTAACCCGACTTTATTATTCACATTAACCTGATTAATCCCCTCAAGGTTAATT
>CAKMZU010000446.1 GCA_929200485.1 uncultured Gammaproteobacteria bacterium
ATGTTTACATTTTTTGCCGTTTTTTTATTTTTTTCTCAATGATTTCAATGAGTTAAAAAAGTTAGTCGCGGAGACTAACTTTTATCTAAAGTTTTAGGTTTCTTATCTTTGAAAGATTCCGCTAATTTTATGTCAAAAAGATAAAGGTTAACTGAAAGGCTTAAAAATGTTGGACAGTAAAAACCATTATCTTATCGAGAATATCCATTCTGGAATTCAATCCAATCCAAAACTTGAAACAAACGTCTGCCAGATACTAAAGCGGATTAACAAACAACTCTCAAAAGATTATGCGCTGCTTTTCTTATGCGGGATTATCTCACTGGCTTCTTGCATCTCACTCTGGATTATCCCTGATGATATTTTTGAGCTGATTCGAATTGGCATCGTTATCCTGGCTATTCTCTCAACCAATGCCTTTGTCATCTGTGTATCAGATATTCAAAGCCTCCGGTATTGGAAGAAAGAGCGACTGAAGATGTTGAAGTTGATGGGCAGTAAAAAGGTAATATTTCTAGAATAAATAATCTTAGATTAAATAATTAGTAATTATATATTTTATAACTTGTGCGCATTGTGTATAATTTGAGCAACAAAATAATAACTTATGGAAAAATTAAAATGGGCACAACCAGAAATATTGACTTCCGAAGCAAAGAACTCTACGAACAAGTTCAGAGACTCGCTAACCTCAACACCAACGGAAGCTGCTCGGCTTTTATTCGTTTAGCTGTCTCAAGATGGCAAGATCTGCATTCCGAAATAGATGAGCTCCAAAACGAGTTAAGGGAAATCAAACGTGAAAATAGAAAATTGGCTGAACAGATAGATGATGGTCAACTGGCTAAACTCGCGACTGATGCCATGACAGAAGAAACGATTGACGTTGATATTGAAGATCTTTGATCAAGGCGACCCCCTTTTTACGGGGGGTCTAACAGTTTTCACCAACCTTACACCGTGAGAAAAGGCTAGCTCGGGCATTCTAACACGTTAATCTTCACTTTCAATAAACCGCCTTTAACCACCTCACCCTTTCTTATTTCATCGTATTCAATCCAGTGATCGTCTTCTAACAGGCCTGATTTCACCAAAGCATCTTCATAAGCTTTTAAAAAGTTTGAGCAATCAAAACGGCGTTTACTCGGTGGGTGCATTATTAAAGAAATCAGCACTGGTTGATCAATTTGTTTATCATGCAATCGAGCCTTTTTGACTTCCCAAGCCACCTGCTCAAAATAATCACGCCCACGTTTTACTGTCACCAAACGATTTTTACAGCAACTTCGATAAGTGTTCAGTGAAGGGGGCCAGGGTAAATCTATCTGATAAATCTGTTCTGCAAGCATGGCTTTTTATTGTCTAATAGCATATTTCTCATCAAATTTTAGGGGAATCTGATGGAAGATGAAAAGCTTGTTTTAATTAAAGAAGATGAAAAAGAGCTGATCCTTAATTCGTTAACTGAGCTGGTTGATGAGATACAAAAAAGCACATCCTGCCTCAAAGAATCCATTTGTTCTGTTGAAGGGCTTTTGGAAAATGAAATAAAGAAATTTGAGAATAAAATGAATGAAGCCGCCACCCAGATTCTTATTGCAACCAATGAAGTTGAACGGCTTTTGACTGAAAACTAAACTGAAAACTAAGCGGCTAAAAGCCCATCGTATGTGTCATAAGTGCCATGTAACATTACATTGGCTTCTCGTTCGCAACGCTCCGGTGTTTGCTTGTGCCACAGGCTATCAAGCATCTGATCATGGGCTTCCTGCCAGTTTTCATTCTCTATAGCGTTAAGTGTCTTTTTGAATTTGCAAAGCCCACCAAAGCCCAGTTGGTAAGCCATGGCTACCATCATATCTTGTCTTGCATCATTGCAATGACTCCATGCGCCTGCGGTTCTTTGATCATTGGCAATCAGATTGGCAATCTGTAAGCAGTCATCCGAAACCCAGGCTTTTGCCACATCAACCGGCACATCAAATTGATAAACATCCAAAGGCGTATATTGCGGCCCCAGCTTTTTACCTATGCCAATCGTTGGATAGCTCAACGAATCATAATAGGCACTTCTTCTGTAGCCCTCTTCAAAATATAAAATATCATCGATCTGGCTCATTGATCACCCCCCTTAACGGCAAACAAAATAGAGCTCTGCTTTTCCCTTGGTGCTTTTGCACGCTTCAGGGTTATCAGACTCAAGGTGGATGCAGGGTTTGCATTTTTCTCCGATATGTCTGGCAATGGGTATTTCTGTCACTCCCACCTTATCGAGTTTTATTGTTTTATGTTCTGCCAAATCTGCTTTTAAATGCGGTTCATCACCGGAAGAAAC
>CAKMZU010000447.1 GCA_929200485.1 uncultured Gammaproteobacteria bacterium
AGCCGGTTTGAAGAATAGCTTTGCTCTGATCATATGAGTATGCATCGCTTATGCAGCTGTCTACTGATCTTCTATATCTCTCACCATTGGGTTTGTAAAATGAGATATTTTCAAACTTATTTTTCAGCCAATCAAAGCATGAAGGGGTGAGCTTACCGTCATCAACGTCAATAACGGACATTTTATTCCTGCGTTCTACAAGTAAATCTCTGAGTTTCCATTTTTTCCTACTGGTAGTATCTTCATAGCCATTTGTTCGAAAAAATAGACCCTTTTCGATGGGTTCAAGGTCAAGTTGATGTTTCTCTCCGTAAATTTTAGCTACTTCTGTTAGTGCAATCAATTCATCTTCATTATCATTGATATTGGTGATGGGACATAAATACTTATTTTCAACATCGAAAAAAACCTTGTTATCTTTTGGTGTAGAAATCCTTACTACTAAAGTTTCTCTTTTAAATTTCGTGATTTCATCTGTTGGTCCGGGGGTGCGTGGATCTCGACTATGAAGCCATTGACGCTTTTCTCCTTTAGTTGTAAAAAAATGGTTTTGGCATATGTGGTAACCAGCGTCTTCAGCATCCGGAATGCATGCAACTTCCTTGACTTCTGAGTCGGGAATGGCAATTGATGAGTTTCCACAGGGTATACAGTTGCCCTCGTCGTAGGGTACACTGCCGATGCGCAAATAGGAGTCAGTGCCTAATGGCGTTCTCTTCAAGACAAAAAATACAAGGTGAGTATTAAAATCGACCTCGTTCATGCTAACTTGATCACCCTTTAAAGCTTCATCACGAGCAAGCAAAAAATGGTCTGCATGCCATTTTAACCGACCTTTTTCAGCGCTAGAATCTTTATATATTGTCGAGTGAACATGAACCATCGATATCCCAAGTTTTTTGACAATCTTGAGAATAAGCCATTTCAAGGGGTGATTTTTATCTTTGGTGTAAGTGGGGAAAACCCTCCCATCATTTGCATAAAAACAAGGGTATGCATTGCATATTTCACCTCTATGGGCTTCGACTCCCTCTGAGTCAAAATCGCATCTGTCAATATCTTTTTGAAGCTTTTCTTTATCATATTTGAAGACTTCAGACATATTTGTGCTACAGAAGCTTTTGTCATCTTCGAGCATTACAAATCCCTCTTCATTATCTATGCCGCTAAAGGCAAAATTTATCATTGTGATAAATAGAGGTATCAATAGGATGCTACTTTTTTGAATGATGTTGCTCATGGAGTATGTCGCAAGTTTTTTAAAAAAATGAAAGTTCAGTAACCTTGATTGAACCTTTTTTTGAAATAAGGTTCATGGTGTAATGTTACAGTTTCTTAATGAATGTTAGATGTTCAGGTGATTAGTTCCGATTGATCGAAGGATTTTTTTGTATTAACCCCATTTACCTTTTAAAAGATTCTTATAGAATTGTTTTGCGCTATTCTTGTTTAAGCTATTAGCTTGGTTAAGTAAAATAATATTGGGTATGTTCTGATGCGATACGATGTGTTTAATGGTGATGCCGACGGGCTATGTGCGTTGGTTCAATTACGGCTTGCTGATCCTAAACCTTCAGCACTAATCACAGGTGTTAAACGCGATATTCAGCTATTGAAAAAAGTGGATGCAGCGCAAGGTGATTCCATTACTGTACTGGATGTCTCGTTAAAGAAAAATGCAAAGGATGTTCGTCGCTTGTTAGATTCTGGGGCGGCGATTTTTTATTGCGACCACCATCAGGCTGAAGACATTGAGCCATCAAAGAATTTTACTTCAATCATTAATCTTGCTCCCGATGTTTGTACCAGCTTGTTGATTAATGGGCAATTACAAGGGCAGTTTGCCTCTTGGGCGGTTGTTGGCGCTTTTGGTGATAATCTTGATCAAAGTGCCCGGGCGTTAGCTAAAACTTTAGATTTATCTGAAAGCGAAATAAAAACGCTTAGTCGGCTAGGCATCCTCCTGAATTATAATGGCTATGGTGAAACACTGGATGACTTATATTTCTCCCCTGATGCTTTATTCAAAGAATTAGTGAAGTTTGAGTCGCCATTAGATTTTATCAGTCATAAAAAGACAATCTACCAAACTTTAGATAATGGCTATGAAGAAGATTTTGCAAAGGCAAATAGCGCCGAAACGCTTTTTGATGAGCCTCATGCAAAAGTATTGTTGTTACCCAATGTACCTTGGGCTAGAAGAGTCAGTGGTGTTTTCGGTAATGCGTTAGCGAAAGCGAATCCAGATAAAGCCCATGCGGTCATAACCGAGAAAAGCCAAGGAGGATATTTGGTAAGTGTTCGTGCGCC
>CAKMZU010000448.1 GCA_929200485.1 uncultured Gammaproteobacteria bacterium
GGTTTTATTATAGGCTTGAGAGCCGGGATAATCCTCTTCAGAAAAAGCACTGAATCCGACTGCCATGAATACTAAAATAAACACATTCTTATTGATTTTCATGGGTTTTACACCTGGGTTTCAAATAGACGACTGACTTGGTATTCCTTAAACAGATTGTAAGACGTTTTTGGTTGTAAGCCCTTCGATAAAGATGTTTCCCTTGGTCTAATCGTTAGGTTAAATTGAAAACTCCATTTGTTTCTTGTTAAAACAGTCTGGCTAGCTTGGCGTCAACTTCATCGTGACATCTAGGAAGCCGTTCGAAGAATTAATCTTATCAATCTGTTTTGTTGGGGTTTAGCTCTTCAAGGCCTGAACGATCTAAGCCCTGGTTAAAACGCATCCCTGACATGTCCTCGTATAAGGTTATCTGGGAGGCTGCGTTGGCACCTGACATATCAAGGTAAAGAGTCTCTTGTGAAGCAAAAGCACCTGGAGAAGTAGGCGTGTTTAATAACTCAATTACAGGATCAGTATTCAATACTTCAGCACCTGCCGAGGCTGTAGGCGGCGCTATGTAAAGTGCACTCTCGCCCTGCATAAATCCAGGTGATAAAATGGCATCTGACTCAATAGCAGCGATATCAAGTGAGGAGGTGACTGATGCAGGTTTGGTTAATCGGCTTTGTGCTATGTACCGCGCAGCCCCACCACTTCCTGCGCTAGTGGATATTTGAACAGTTGGTTCGCTGCTGCTTGTGCTTGATAAGTTGGAACTCAAAGCCCCATAGCCGGGTTCTATTGCTCTTGTTTCCAGTGAAGCAGTAGCGTAATCGGTTATTAAATCAGATGATCCTAGTATAGTTGGTGGGCGGGCAATCGTAGCGCTCATTTCGACTGTTGGAGCAGTATAAGTGACAGTATTAACAAAAGGGATTGTAAAAATGGAAACCAAGAACTCAACAAAAGAAAGTGAAGTGATGCCATAACTGGTGTACTGCAAAGCTTTCGCTGTTTGTTTATTCCCTGCATCTAATGCAATCTGCGATCCCATTAACGAAAGTCCCGAAAGGCTGAAGGTTACGCCAGAGATAACACCTGCAGCCGCGGACAAAGTCACAGAGGCTCCTCCTGTTGGGAAGGCAAAGATTGCACCGATGACGCCGGCTATAGTGATTGCTGCTGAAGCGGAATAGATTACGCCCTGTTGTGTATTATGGCCAGTAGGGTCGATAAAAGTAATGGGGTTGGCATTGGCATAGGCATAATGATTGTCAACATAATAGGAATCACGGCTGATAAACATTTTAAGATCCGGACTGTAAAAACGGCGTTGCAGATAGGTGAGCTGGGCATCCGGGTCGGTGAACTCCTGATTCCAGCCAAGACTGGATGAAACGTCAGCTGCAAATGGCGAAGCCGTTGGTTTACCATAAGCAGTGTAAGTGGCCGTTTTAAAATCCTTGTTATTGCTTAAAATGCCACCGGTGTTACGGCCTGAAAGAAAAAACTGATCCACAGATTTATCCGCAATATTTGCCTGTAGTCCTTTGCTGTCAGTGTAGAGGCTGTGCCACTGTTCATCATCCTTGATAGCGGTGATTTTTTTGTTTGTTCCATGATAAAAATTATGGCTTTTCTTGTCTGTTGTACGTTTGCTCAGTAACCCATTGGGTAAATAATGATATTCAACAGGGGCTGAATTGGCCTGAGAGATTTTCAACAGGTAGCCTTGAGCGTCATATTCATAACTGATCCCATCAGGTGCTTTTTTCAGGTGGCCATTTTTATCCCAGTCATAATGGACTGTACTGTTTTGTTTTTGTGCGTCGGATATTGAGGTTGTCCGTTGATCCTGCTGATTATATTGATGCGCGACGCTTTGCTGGGTTACTCCATCATGGAAGGTCTCGGTGATCAGGTTGTTGTTCGCATCATAGTGGTAGCTGATGGATTTGATCAAATGGTTGTCATCCTGCGTTTCATTGACCAGACGATTCAAGGCATCGTATTGATATTGCTGCAAGGTATTCATAGCAGGTTGATGGCCTTTATGTGAGTGATTGGCAATGCTTGCCAACTGTCCTCGTGCATTCAAGTAGTAATTGGTATCGAAAGCGGTCTCCGTGGGTTTGTTAAAGTGGGATGTTTTTGCCACATTGTTAAACGCGCCATAATAAAAGTGTGTTTCAGTTGTGCCATCATTATCAAAGATAGAGGTTCGATTAATAAGATTGCCTTTAATGTTATTGTTATCCTCACCATAATTAAACTCGAATCGATGTTTATCGACATGGACTTCAGAAACCAGCCCTTTGTCTGCAG
>CAKMZU010000449.1:0-1077 GCA_929200485.1 uncultured Gammaproteobacteria bacterium
CTCTGGCATTCTTTGATACGGTTTTTTCGATGGGCGTTTTGTACCACCGAAAATCCCCTATTGAACATCTTGAAGAACTCAAACACGCATTAAAACCTGGTGGAGAGTTAGTTCTGGAAACTCTCATTATTGAGGGGGATAATACAACAACGCTAGTACCGCAGGGACGTTATGCTCAGATGCGCAATGTCTGGTTTATTCCGAGTAGTGAGCAGCTGTGTATTTGGCTGAAAAAAACCGGGTTTAAAAATGTTCGTGTGGTCGATACGAATCAAACCAGTCTAGATGAGCAACGAACAACCCACTGGATGACCTTCCAGTCCCTGGAAGATTTCCTTGATCCCAAAGACACCGATAAAACCACTGAAGGCTACCCTGCTCCAAGGCGGGTTATCATCCTGGCAAATAAGTGATCAAATCATAGTCGATAGAGACTAAAAACAGAGCAACCGGGCTGATCTACTGTTCCTCTCATCTCAAGAATTTCTGACCAGTTCGATGTCGTTTCATGAACAGTTAATCCAACGCGATGATAACCTGAGGGGCGGATAATCCAGGTTGAAGGTTCAAAATGATAAATGCCTCCTTTGCCATGCCCACGTTTACCCGACATTCGAAATGAGCCTGATTTAACCTCAGGGTTATAGTCAGTGGGATAAAACATGAAAACCGCTTTTGCATAGCCTTTAAAGGCATCCTCTGGACCTACCTGTAACATCAAATTTGTATCTCCTTGGGGGCAATTATAGACACCGTGCCAAACACCCTCTAATCCTTCATACTTCAGGACATAATTGGATCGATCACGAAACTTTGTATAAACAACGCCATACACTAACTCCGTTGTCGTTGTCGTATATTCATGAACGACAGCTGGTACATTAACACTAACAGCCCCTCCAAATATGAACATGGATATCGATATGATTTTATATAGGGTATTCCGCATCATTCTCTCCCGGTAATTAATTTTGGTAGGTAATACTTAAGGGCACCTCTAAAAATTGCTTTTGGCTTCTGTCAAAAAAGTTATTGTCCTTGTATCTTAAAATAAATGTTCCATTAAAAGGGATGTCG
>CAKMZU010000449.1:1087-2298 GCA_929200485.1 uncultured Gammaproteobacteria bacterium
TCTCTCTGTCTATCTCGATCCCTCGAGAGTCTCAATGATGGCATTACCAATATTAAATCGTTCTTGTAGCAGATCACGGATATCAGACTTAACATCAGCTATTACCGGAGCTTTGATTTGAACTCGCCCTTCAAAATAGAATTCTTTATCACTTAATTGCCAAATATAAAGGTTACTCACCTTTTCAACCTGTTCAACTGACTCAATCGCCTCTCGAACATCTTGAAGACAAAGGCTTTCAGGCACAGCCTGCATCAGGATTCTTATCGATTTTTTAAGTAGAAGAATACCTTGAAAAATAATGTATAACGAAATCATCAATGTGATAATCAAATCAACGCTATCAAAGTCATATAGCCAAATAATAACTCCGCCAATAATAACGCCTAATGACGCTATACTGTCTGCGAGATTATGAATAAATACCACCCAGATATTCAGGCTGTCTTTAGCACCAGCAAGATAGATTAAACCTGCAGTCAAAATATCGATTACTAAAGATGCCAGACCAACAAAAGTGACCACTTCACCATCGACCTCTACTGGGAATAATAATCTGCCAAAACTTTGATAGATCAAATAACACCCGATAGCAATTAATGACGTGCTATTGACCAGAACCCCAATCACTTCGGCCCTTTGATAACCAAAAGTCATCACATCATCTGGTTGTTTCGCACCTATATTTCTTGCAATGATTGCGACAAAAATTGATCCTGCATCAATCAGATTATGCAGCGCATCGGCCACTAGAGACAGACTACCTGAAAACAAGCCAGCAATAACCTGTACAACTGATAAAACCAGTTTGATAAATACAGCAAGGGTTAAAAAATATGACCTAGGCATAATGCATAATATAACGAATTAAAGACGTTATATTAAAACAGAAGCCAATCCAACTTTAAATAACTGAATGATAATCAGTTTCAAATGATTGATTCACTATCATTACCCAATCTATTTTTGAAATTTAATTAAAGCAGTGCATCATTTAGGCAAATGTAGAGGAGCAAAGGACGAATACTCTATAAACGATATTGATGACAGTAATGTCAAAGGTGAAATTAATATTGGTTTTTTCAATCAAAAGACCTCTGAACAATTATTTAATGATCTATGAAGTTTATAGCTTATATGTCGATTTTACTTGCAGCTTTCCACAGTATTGCAGAGCCTGAATTAAATAAAGACAAAGACCCAAAGGTTGC
>CAKMZU010000450.1:0-1217 GCA_929200485.1 uncultured Gammaproteobacteria bacterium
CGTTATTACCATGGGGTATTAGCGTCCAAAGTCATATCGATTTAATCAAGGCGAGGGAAATCTTAGATGCAGATCATGATGCATTAGACGATGTTAAAGACCGTATTATCGAATTTCTTGCCGTAGGGCATTACAAGGGTGAGGTCGCAGGTTCTATCATTTTATTGGTTGGACCGCCAGGGGTGGGTAAAACCTCCATTGGCAAATCGATAGCTCGTGCATTAAACCGCCCTTTTTACCGCTTTAGTGTCGGTGGCATGCGCGATGAAGCAGAGATTAAAGGCCACAGGCGAACCTACATTGGTGCACTACCGGGTAAATTGATCCAGGCATTAAAAGAAGTCAAAGTCGATAATCCCGTCATCATGCTCGATGAGGTGGATAAAATTGGTAATTCCTATCATGGCGACCCAGCTTCAGCCCTATTAGAAGTATTGGACCCTGAACAAAACAGTCAGTTTGTTGACCATTTTATGGATGTTAAAGTGGATCTATCCAATGTCCTTTTTCTATGCACAGCGAATCAACTCGATACCATCCCCCCGGCTCTTCTAGACAGAATGGACAGCATACGCTTATCTGGCTATATCCTCGAAGAAAAACTTGCCATTGCCAAAAAACACTTGATTCCTAAAAATCTGATTGACTTGAATCTCAGCAAATCTCAGTTTAAATTTCAAGACAGTGCCATTAAAGCCATGATAGAAAACTATGCGCGAGAAGCAGGTGTACGAAAACTTGAAAAACAAATTCAGAAAGTGATTCGAAAAGTCTTGGTCAAAGAATTTGATAACTTTAAAAAAGTCAGTATCAAATCGCAGGATCTAGAAGAATATTTAGGCCAACCCCACTTTAAGAATGAACAAACCTTAACGGGTATTGGTGTCGTCACAGGCTTGGCGTGGACTGCATTAGGTGGTGTAACCTTATCTATTGAGGCGACAGCCGTACCTAGCAGACATAAAGGTTTCAAACAGACCGGCCAATTAGGCAATGTGATGCGTGAATCCAGCGAAATCGCCTACAGTTATATTGCATCAAACTCTGAAAAATTGGGTGTTAATTTGGATTTTCTTGAGCATCATGTCATCCATCTTCATGTCCCGGAAGGCGCAACACCTAAAGATGGACCAAGTGCCGGCATTACAATGGCATCAGCGTTAACCTCACTGTTATTAAATAAAAAGGTCAAAAAGTAACTTGCGATGTCTGCGGAG
>CAKMZU010000450.1:1227-2295 GCA_929200485.1 uncultured Gammaproteobacteria bacterium
GCATTGGAAGTGATGTTTAGCAATCAATTGTCATTTTTTTGTGTAATTTCTTCAGATAGATATTTAAATCTTCTTCGCCCCCTCAATTCTTTGAAAACGATGGTCTCTCTATCACCATCATAAGATGGCCGACCAGCTGCAAAGCCATTCGCTTTTGCGTTACCTGATCCACCTCTATAGAACTCAACTGTATATCCAGTATCACCACCTAAAAAATATGGCATTTTAACAGATGCTTGCATTCCTTCATCTCCGGCGCTCTGCTCGGCATCTTGAGCTCTGTGATATAGATCTTGCACTATACTAGGTTCAAGATCACTAATGATTTTTTCTCCAATAACTGGGATTTTCTTCTCAAGTATGGGGCGCACAGCTGCCTTAATATCCTCTTGTTTTAATCCTCCCCAATTAAAATTAATTGGTTTTTTTATTTTGCTCAACTCTAGGTATCGAGTTTCATCAGGAGAAGAAGCAAGAAAGAAAGTATCTATTGTTGCCATAGAATTCTCATCAATGTGATAAGTAACATTATATGTACCATCTCCACCTTTTATAAATCCTGGTATCTCTTCCCTTCTGTGTTTACCTGCTCTAATTTTACTAATTAAATCCTTTGTTAATAAAGGGGAAAGTATATTTTTGACTGCAGAGTCGATATGTATATCACTCCATTCTTTTGTAAAACTATTCACAATTTCATCATCTGACAAAGATGAGAAATCAAAATTCAAAGGCCGATCAAGCTTCTGAAGGACAATCTTTCTTTGATGGATTGCTCTCGATCGTAGGGTGTGACGTATATCTCCTTCAAATTCAATTTCTCCATTTTCTTTCTTATAATAAGCTGCCAGATAATAATAATCTTCCTCACCCCCCTCCTTATCTATAAAAGATGAAAATTTTGAACCTTTAGTAGATTCTTTTACCTCAATATCAGTCGCAATATTTTTTGCAAGTTGCTCTTTTATACTAGGGGCAAGAGTGAAAATAGACAGCATGTTGGTTACTTTTTCTAGAGTTGTTACTCCAGCATTTAACCCGGTAATAAAAAAAAATAAAATAATATAT
>CAKMZU010000451.1:0-1359 GCA_929200485.1 uncultured Gammaproteobacteria bacterium
CCTTTGCCTTTAAATCTCATTTTATCGTTTTCGTCGCTAGTTGAGGTTGAGGCCTTTGGAAAAGGGTCAAATGTTGATTGCCATTTAGATGATGCTAGTAGTTCAGGCGCTGTACACTTGAAGCACTAGCTGGTGGCGCTATTTTACCTATAGAGTTTGAAGGCAGCGAAACAGTATCATATTTCTTTAATTTTATTATGCTGCCTTTTAGAATAATAATTACGGTTATTGCTTCGCGGCTTTGTCCAGTCATAGTATCGTCTTGCCGCTCCCCCGGCAAAATAAATCAATAAAGTATTAATGCACTTATATGCATAGCTGATAACTCCTCCCAGTATAGCGGCTTTGGGAGGGATGTCGCCAATCGCGCCTAATGTTAATTGAATGCCGGTGTTAGCGGTTGGAGGTGTTACGCTTATGGCAATAGCGGCAGCTAATGCTTTAGGTATGTCGGATGCTTTTTTGGTACAGTAAACCATTAAAACACCAGCAGTTGTGCTGACAAATACTAAATTTTCTATCATGAATGGGTTTATATGCGATAATGAATTGCCGATTTCTGTGGTTAACTTACCTGGATATAAAGGTGCGCTATTATTCGAGTCCAAGCCAGTGAGGTAAGTGCTATTAGCATAAGTGCCATTAGTATAAGTAGCGCCGAGAACTTCGTTATTGGACTGCATGGAATTTATTCCCCAATGCAAAAGTGTGAAGATAACGGGTGTGACGAGACCAATGCCATCATGAACTAACATAGCCAGCCTGATTTTTTTCTTTCTGTTTGTATCTATTTCTGTATAAGTATCGGCGGTTTTTTTTTCTTCGCTGGATAATCCAAGCCTGTAATACGGTGGTCCTGTATTGGAAAGAAACATCGAAGCGATAGTGAGCCCACCATTATTAGTAAGAATGCCTTGGCTTGCCAGCGCGGATGCAAGGAAACTGAACATAAGATTTTTTGGATTTAATTCTGAGGCATCATCCAGGGCCTTGATAATTTGTGCGCGATTATGAAAGCAGCTTAAATTCTCATTCTCACATTTGCACGAAATCTCGCTGTTGAGCTGATCCCATTTTTTTTCAATCTCCTGGATATCATTTGGATCAACATTCAACTTACAACATAGCACATCTTGAAATTGCTGATTACCTCTCTCTTGGTAGAAATTACTACGTTTTATGTATAGATCATCCACAGAATTACATAGTTGATTAAATTTATTTTTCTTCAAGGCAGATAATATATGTTCTGCTAATTTCTCTAAGTGTGTAGAGCTGTCTTCGTGTTCATTAGTAGCTTCATTATAGGATGCTTTAAATTTACTTAACGGTATTTCGAATATCAATTTTGGCCAATAT
>CAKMZU010000451.1:1369-2272 GCA_929200485.1 uncultured Gammaproteobacteria bacterium
TATTTGCATTCATATTGATCACCTATAAAATCATCATATTCTTCTTCATTTGTTAGTAATCCGGTTAATTCATGATCATCAATGTTGATGGCCATATATTGTGAGTTACTTTGAATTTCTCTAAGAGATCTGCTTGGGTCATACTTCTCGGTTGTTGTCTTTGTCGGTGACGCATTTTTCTCCTTTTGAGTAAAAATATTTCTCACATCAGCTTTATGACGGTTATTCTGATCACTGCTAGAAGGATAACAGACCGTTTGAGGTATCCCAGATTCCCACTCCTCTAACATATCTTTAGTCACCATGCCAGGAGGGAGCGATTGAGTTGCATCAGGATTACGGGCGGGAGCATTTTCATTAAAACCTAGGTTCGCATGCCCTCCTCTTTCATCATCTGAGCATTTGGTTACATTAAATCGCCTGAATTTATTTGAGCTTGCTGACGCTGTGCCAGAATTTCGATTTTTTATATTTGCATCGTTTTGGTCGACAGGCTTTAAAGTATGTTCATTATTCTTCATGCAATAGACGGTAAACGAACAGCAATATAAGTAGTAAAATAATATTCTAATAGTTGATAACAACTGATCGGCCTCAAAAGAATGGTGTTCCGAATAAAGACTCGGTGTGCGGGTTATCGTTACTTACAGGTGGCCTGCTGAATAAGGACATACTATCGAGGATTTGTAGTGACGGCGGCATCATTGCTCCTTTCAACGTAATGCCATGGCCAAAATGGCGCGCCATCTGATCTTTATTAATTCCTTCTCGCCTGCAAATGTTCAGTTGCTATGAGCTTGAGAAGCTAACAAAAGCATTAGTGCAAGAAATCAATACTGGGTTTACATTATTAAATGATGCGACGAGTTTTGATTTTGAATACTAAGACAGGTTGGATTGATA
>CAKMZU010000452.1 GCA_929200485.1 uncultured Gammaproteobacteria bacterium
GCTATAGCATGATCGACATCATCGCCACCTAACTGAGAATCACCACCTGTTGCTAACACTTCAAATACGCCTTCGTTAAATTTCAGCAGCGTAATATCAAAAGTACCCCCACCCAAGTCATATACAGCTATGGTGGCACCTTCTTTTTGATCCAAGCCATACGCAATAGCTGCAGCCGTTGGCTCATTAAGCAAGCGCAATACAGGGATGCCCGAAAGCGTTGCCGCATCTTTGGTGGCTTGACGCTGTGCATCATCAAAATAGGCAGGTACAGTAATAACCGCGCCATCAATATCTTGTATAAAACGTGCACGAGCGCGCTCAGCAAGCGTACTTAAAATATCTGACGATACTTCAACCGCCGTTTTATCGCCTGCTGCTGTTTTGATCAGTGGAACAGCGGCTTCAACATCTGCAAAGTGGAAGCCTGTTTGTTCACCTAAACGTAAAACATCATCAGCGGTTCTTCCCATTAAACGCTTAATAGAAAAAATAGTATTTAACGGATCCTTTTCAGCAAAGACCTGAGCTTGACTTCCGGTTTCGAACGATGATTCTGTATAATGCACAACCGATGGAAGAATGGATTGACCCTCTGCATCTTTTAAAAGGGTCGGCAATCCATTGACGACACTGGCAATCAATGAGTGCGTTGTACCAAGGTCTATTCCTACTGCAATTTTTCTTGCATGTGGATCAGGCGTTTGGCCGGGTTCTGAAATCTGTAAAAGTGCCATAATTAACTATTTTTCATTGTTGACAAACGCGCCAGCAATTCACTGCGGAATTTAACAACAAATTGTAATTTATCAATCACTTGCTGGGCGTCGTTAAATTCGCATGCCTTATAACGCTGATAAAACTGCTGCTCAAAATCTTCTAGATTGAGGTCGGTTTTTTCTAGCAAGTCTTCCATTTGCCTAATCGATGAAGCAGCGCTTAACTTTTCACGCCAAGCCATTTGCTCAAATAAAAAGTCTGGATCTGACTTCAAGGTTCGATCTTCTTGCTTTAAACCTTTTAACTCAAGCAGATATAAGCCTCGTTTCACAGGCGAGTTTAGGGTTTCATAAGCAGTATTGATCAACGTCGCCATCTGCATAGCCAAACGCTGCTCAGCGGCAGTTGCTGTTGCATAACGATCAGGATGAAACTGTTTCTGAAGTTTTTTGAAGTTAAGTTCCAGACGGGATTGATCGATTTTATAATCGATCGGCAGACCTAACAGATCAAAATAATTGCGATGATCAGCCACTAGAGAGTGCTCTCAACTAAATTCACTATTCTGTTATTAGACGGTAAAACTCTCACCACAGCCACACTCACCTTTGGTATTAGGGTTATTGAATTGAAAACCTTCATTTAACCCTTCTTTAACAAAGTCCAACTCAGTGCCATCAATGTAAACAAGGCTTTTTGCATCGACAAAGATTTTAACACCAAATTCCTCGAATACTGCATCTTCAGTATCAATAACATCCACATATTCAAGCACATACGCCATACCTGAGCAGCCAGTGGTTTTCACACCTAAGCGAATACCTAACCCTTTGCCCCTTTTTTTCAAAAAAGCATCAATATGGTCAGCAGCAGCTTGAGTCATGGTAATAGCCATGGGTTACCTTTCAATGTTCTCTTTTCTTATTAAATAAACAGGTTAATGGTTAATTAGCCCTGCTTGTCTTTTAAATCACTGATGGCTGCTTTAATTGCATCTTCTGCTAAAACAGAGCAGTGAATTTTCACCGGTGGTAAAGCCAATTCTTCAGCGATTTCTGTATTTTTAATTTGCTGGGCTTCATCCAGGGTTTTACCCTTGACCCATTCAGTCAGCAAAGAGCTTGATGCAATCGCAGAACCGCAACCATAAGTCTTAAATTTCGCATCTTCTATCACGCCGTCATCATTCACTTTGATTTGCAGACGCATTACATCACCACAAGCAGGCGCTCCGACCATACCTGTACCCACATGATTATCTTCAACATCCATAGAACCTACATTACGAGGGTTCTCATAATGATCCATCACTTTATCGCTATACGACATTGTTATTTACCTCTTATTTGCCTTATTTACTTTCGTTTAGTTTAAGGACTTTAATGCGCTGACCACTGAACGGAATTTAAATCGATACCCGCCTTATACATATCCCACAAAGGCGATAACTCACGGAGCTTTTCTACCGCATGCCTGATTTTTTCAATGGCGTAATCCACTTCTTCTTCCGTGCTGAAT
>CAKMZU010000453.1:0-300 GCA_929200485.1 uncultured Gammaproteobacteria bacterium
CTTGAAAGCGGTGATTATCTTTGGAATAGCGGAATGTTTGTGTTCAAGGCTTCGGTTTACCTTGATGAATTGAAAACATTTTCACCCCAAACCTATAAAGCCTGTGAAGAAGGCTTTAAGCAAGCGCAAAAAGATCTGGATTTTCTTCGTATTGACGAGGCAGCATTTAGCCAGGCAGCCGATGATTCTGTCGATTATGTGGTGATGGAGAGAACGAAAAAGGCCTGGGTTGTGCCCATGGATGCGGGTTGGAGTGATGTCGGTTCCTGGTCATCGCTGTGGGAGGTATCCAAAAAAGAT
>CAKMZU010000453.1:310-781 GCA_929200485.1 uncultured Gammaproteobacteria bacterium
CTGTTATTTTGAATCGCAGGATAAACTGATTGCAGCGATTGGTTTAGAAGATCTGGTTGTCATTAATACCAAAGATGCGTTGCTACTTGCTAAAAAAGACCGTGTGCAAGAGGTTAAGAAGATTGTTAGTCAATTAAAAGCGGATGATCGGCACGAGCATTTATTGCATCGAGAAGTCTACCGCCCCTGGGGAAGCTATGACAGTATTGAATCCGGAAATCGTTATCAGGTTAAGCGTATTACTGTAAAGCCAGGCGCTAGCTTGTCATTGCAGATGCATTATCACCGCTCCGAGCATTGGGTGGTTGTTGAGGGCAGCGCAGTGGTTACTATTGATGATACAGAACATTTATTATCAGCTAATGAGTCTGTTTACATTCCACTTGGGAGCAAGCATCGATTAACTAATCCGGGTAAGATTCCGCTTGAGTTGATCGAGGTACAAAGTGGCACTTATTTAGGTGAAGATGA
>CAKMZU010000453.1:791-2230 GCA_929200485.1 uncultured Gammaproteobacteria bacterium
ATATTGTTCGTTTTGAGGATAATTATGGCCGGACGACTTAGTCTGTTCGTCGTTTAGATGAAGAAATATTAGAAAAAAATCAGAGCTGACGCTGAGTTGAAATACCAATGGAAAATGTCATATCCCCAAGTGTGGGTATTGATGAATCTGAACGCCTCTCACTAGATTGCAAACGGTAGAATTATAAACAATAAAAAATTTCCGTTATAAATGTCGGCTTATAATCTATAGTTTTATAACGCTAATAACATGAATAACGAATTTCAGCTTCGCAGAAAATGTATACGCGTGCTTACCTCATGGTAAATGCTCATGGCATTAAGGGCACCTCTAATAGATTATGCAAACATATACTTTTTTAACTTTCTTTATAATTTGATCAATACTTTAAGAATACTTTTCTTCTAATCAATAGAATAAATTTTACCTTTGTTGAGCTAACTGGTTAATTATTTCTCAAATAATTTGTTTTTATTGTGTTGTTAGCTCTAGTGTCAGGGTTTTAGATATAAACTTTCTTTTTATACAGAAATGATTGAGGATGTTCTAAATGGCATTGTTTCGCTTAGTGAATACCATGTTTTTTAGTTCATTTTTTTTTTAACTTAATGTTTATTGGTATTGTCGGTTACATGCCAAACTAGTTGGTCGGCGGAGAGGTGGTATCCCTGTCCACGTCAAATACAAGATTATTTAAAAACTTGTGCTGGAATTGAAAAATTAAAGTATTATTTGACGGGATTTTATAGCTGCAATGTTAAAGATGACTGCACAGACGTAAACCAGCAACCCAGACAGCGTCAATCAGTGTGCTTGATCCTGTGGTAACCGATATTAAGATAGAGCCTTCCTCACAAACTCTTGTGATTGGTCGTAAGAACGAAGTAAATGTCATTGGTCTTTATTCAAACGGAGAGAAAAAGCAAATATCTGAAGATCTAGATCTGTCAATTGAAGGAGAACATTTTTTTAGCATTGAAAACGGATTTATTGAGGGTGTCGGTAAGGGTCAAGGCCTCTACCTAAAGATCAGACAGTTAAAGCGCAGTTGAAAGCAGATGTTATTTCGATTCAAGGTTACCTGAATGGTTTCACTGCGATCAAATCAGATGGGAGTATCGTTAGTTGGGGGCAGAAGGAGTTTCCAGAAAAAGTGGAATCAAGTCATGGTTTACCCAACTATGTTAATTGTAACAATGCTGCCTGTGTAGCGACCTACCCAGAGAAGTAGAGACATTTTAGCTCTAAGCCGAATAAAGTAGACGCAGACGTTTGAAAATTGATTGCTTTTGAGACCAAGGTTTTTGCACTCAAACTTGCGATAGTCTAGAATAGCGCCTCCAATAAATGCGAACCCGCTTTTTATAATAAAAAGGATTGAGCTGTGCCGATTCCAGAAGGTCAATTTGTCACTTTAGCCAATGGTTATAAGATTCACC
>CAKMZU010000454.1 GCA_929200485.1 uncultured Gammaproteobacteria bacterium
TAGCAACCAAAAGGTTATAAAGGCTCACATCATCAGATGTCGCGTTTACTTCTAACGATATATCCCTAAAGAGCTGAAATATATCTGTTTCTGACTGTATCTCACCCAAACAAACAACCACACCCTCATAGATTAATGTATCTCCTACAATTTCAATACTACCTTCATCTTTTATGTGATCAAAAAAATTAATGACTTGCCCTCGATCACCGAGGTTGTTTACTATTTTTTCGCTTGCCTTGTCTTGAAACCTCAACTCCCTGATCACCGATACGTTTGTATCTTTCAATTGCTAACTCCTTTTAAACAAGACATTTCGTTAATCATCAAACGCTTTCTCCTGCCACACGAACTCTCAGATATAAACCGGACAATCGACACAGAAAAATTAAAATGAGACAGAAAACAAACCATAACAATACAACCTGTTATTGTCAATTTGATTTGACACCATAATCAAAATGATGATATTAATAACTAACTTTCAACAAAAAAATATCTACCAATCGATAGTGAAAATTGTTATCCGAAAAAAAGACTACGAGCCATCAAACATAAAAAATCGACAAAAAGACAAATTGATGAACCGTTAGAGTCATTCAAATAACAGCAAGGCAATTGGATTCAGCAACCAAAAGGACTTCACATGGCATTCACAACCCGCCCCCACATAACCGAAAGTTTTGATGATTTATTTAGCTGGCTTGAAGATGAACACTTACTCAGCGATCACCAGAGATATAATCTAGACGAAGAACAGCGAAACTCTGATTTACCTTTTGATATACCAAAGATCATCGCCAAAGGGCAGCATAAACAAGCCATCAAAAGAAAAACCAGAGCTGAAAAAAACGCAATCAAACAAAGGCAACCTAATCCTAATGAGGTCTCAGGTGACAAACTTTCTGCAGCACAAAAAGATCCGCAATCGGCCGTGCGTGAAATCAGCTGGGAGGCTATTCCTGCCGATGCTTTAGCATTTTACCGTTCATTTCATTCTAGCCCCAAGGATGAATGGGGAATCTATCTGCTCGCCGATGAAATCCTGCGCTATCACGACTATCTATTTCACTGCTCTAGACACCACTTACTCTGGGAGTACGATACCCTTCTCCACTTGATGATCTTTGAAATATTCAACCATGAGTTTTTTCACCATCTGGTCGAATCCACTGCAACTTACCTAGAAATTTCAGCTGCCGCTTTTGGCAAGCCTTACCCTATCTATGGTGACTACAAACACAGACAGCACATCAAAGGTATTGATCACCCACACCACCCATTAGAGGAAGCACTCGCCAATGCTTACGCCTACAATGCATTAAGCTTTATTAGCCGAACCAAAGCAGGATTTAAAACCGCGACGATTAAGACTTATCAAGAAGTCATCAAAAAACACTGGCCAAATCATCCCAAAGGATATTGCGAAGCGGGCCATTACATTAATGGTAAACACGTACAAGGTGGTGCGGCACTACTTGAACAAATACTGGGATTAGAGGGCGCAGCCAATAGCATACCCTTAGCAACCCTATCCAAACATGTTATGCCAAACGGCTACAGTGCGCTATTTGCAAAACCTGACATTCCGACGTATTTAACCGGCTCACGATTTGCAATAGAAATGATCGAAGATATCGTTCCCGCACTTAATGAAACCTACACACAACTGTTTTGGCCAAAAGATACTTCATCTATTGATAGCCAAATAGAACAACAAACGCTAAAAAATCATCTAAAAAATATGCGATTATAATAATTTTATAACAATACAAGTCGAGGCAATAAACAATGCGATTACCCGATAAAATACTATTGATTATTACCCTAATTACTTATGGTTATGTTATTTCACTTATTTTTAAAGCAGATAACACACCTACTGAAACGATATGCCTGTTTATTTTTGTCACTGTTATGTTTCTCTCGTTTGCCCCAAGACCTAATCTGGGTGACGACTAGCATTCAAATATCGTAAGCAAAATATGCCTGAAACGCTGGATCGGCAGAGAAGATATTAAATTGCTTTAGCAAGAAGAAAGCTCTAATCGCACAAACCTTCCCTTGCCTTGCCTTGCCTCAATCCAGCTCCACAATCTAATTCTTAGTCATGTACGTTTACGCATCAACTGACTGCACCTGCTCTTGACGGCTCCTGGCTAAAATAGCCTGCTCTGCTTGCTCAGTGATGAACAAACTACAGCTTATTTCGGCACGAGTA
>CAKMZU010000455.1:0-581 GCA_929200485.1 uncultured Gammaproteobacteria bacterium
GGGCAGGTGGAAGCAGCTGGGCCCTCAAAAAAAGTCGCTGAACAGAATGCCGCTTATGCTATGATGCAAAAATTGCATGCTTGGAAAAATCAATAGTGAAAAAAACCTGTCGTGAAGAGACCGCATCATGAATAAATGTGGCTACGTTGCAGTTATTGGTCGCCCAAATGTGGGTAAATCTACCCTGATAAACCATATACTCGGCCAGAAGCTAAATATCACCTCAAGAAAACCACAAACTACTCGTCATAATCTCCTTGGCATTAAAACCTCCGGAGACTGTCAGGCGATTTATGTCGATACACCCGGGATGCACCAATCCCAAACTAAAGCCATTAACCGTATCATGAACCGCTCGGCTGAATCTGTCATTCATGATGTTGATGTGGTTGTTTTTGTTGTCGATAAATTAAAATGGACAGACGAAGATGAGCGAGTGTTAGAGAAGCTTGACCATATTAAATGTCCATTAATTCTTGTGATTAATAAGGTTGATCAAATAGAGAATAAGAGTGATTTATTACCTTTTCTTGAGAAGCTTGCGAAAAAACAGCATTTTGATGAAATTATTCCGCTGTCAG
>CAKMZU010000455.1:591-1698 GCA_929200485.1 uncultured Gammaproteobacteria bacterium
CCTTAACAGGGGTTTCTGTCGATCATTTGGAAGGCTTAATTTATGAAAGGTTACCTGAAAATGATCACTTTTTCGATGAAGATCAGATCACAGATAAAAGTGAGCGCTTTTTAGCATCTGAAATCATCCGTGAAAAGTTGATGCGCCAATTGGGTAAAGAGTTACCTTATTCTACAACCGTAGAAATCGAACGTTATAAAGAAGAGGGTGAAACTACCCATATTCATGCCTTGATCTATGTTGAAAGAGACAGTCAAAAGAATATTGTTATCGGTCAAGGCGGGAAGCGCCTTAAATTGATTGGCTCTGAAGCTCGGCGAGATATAGAAGCCTTAGTCGATAATAAAGTAATGTTATCGCTTTGGGTGAAAGTCAAAAAAGGCTGGTCTGATGATGACAGTGCATTAAAATCCCTGGGATTTTAAATGGTGTTTTTGGGGCTCTTGGCGTTTTCTATTAGCCCTACCAAAGCGAAGTGTAATCAAACGGCTTTTAGTCCACTTAAGTTACCGGCGGCATTTACAAATTTTAATGATAAGATGGTGTTTTTGGTACCGATTCATCGCAGAGCAACCCCCCATTACAATCCATCATATTGTAATCACCAAATTCATCATGACCGCCTAATCCATCAATAAGATAGAGGGGGTCGGTTTCATCTCTTGGCGAGATACAGTCAAGAGATCTCTTTGCATCTGAAGTAGAAAAATACCTATTTATATTTATAGTAGGTGTATTTGAATATGTATTTTCTCCAGGCGTAAAAGGGAATCCATTCGGTAGTTTTTCATCCAAATCAATTGACTTAGATGGTGAGGCGATGATGTGTTGGTCACAGTTAATTAGCTTAATGCCGTCATCGCCCCTATTTAAATGACTCTCTTTTATCATTCCCTTAAGTGTTACGCTGTCTAATTTTTCATCGCCATCATAATCAACTCTATTGCTCTTAACTCTTTTTGGATGATTCTTCTTTCTTGTTCGTAGGTTGTAATCTCTTATCCCAGCTTTGACTTTATATATTTTTTTCAGGCGTTTG
The DNA here is from genome assembly GCA_929200485.1 of uncultured Gammaproteobacteria bacterium. GTDB lineage: Bacteria > Pseudomonadota > Gammaproteobacteria > Pseudomonadales > DT-91 > CAKMZU01. The sequence goes on from CAKMZU010000455.1 coordinate 1,631, forward strand.
TACTCAGGTTTTTTAAGCCCTCGGCAACCATTTTCCGTCACTTCAAATAATTCTTCGGTGTAAGAATT
>CAKMZU010000455.1:1708-2215 GCA_929200485.1 uncultured Gammaproteobacteria bacterium
TCTTGGTTTTGTCTGCTTTATCTTTTATCCACCTTATTTCGGTATGCGATAGACATAAGAGCCAATTTTTGGTTTTTTTTGTCAACAAATCTAATGAAGTGTATTTATATTTTGAGAAGTAATTAGATCCGTTTGCAGGAATGGTCAATATAAAAATAAATAGTAAAATGGTTGTTTTCATTTTTTATCTTAAAATTTGATTTATGTGTACATTAAAATATTTAACAGACAGGTTATTATTTGTTTAGTTCAATGGCGGTATAAAAAATTCAATTCTTCGGCACACGAGTAGGCGCTCGATCAACTTGTGAAGATGTAATTTTTGGTGTGTCTATTCATTAAACTTTTTTAATAACAAAACGCTTGCGAAACATAGGATTGCCCCATAGCTTCATCATATTTTTTGGCTTCATATTCATTATGTATATTCAATATAAGACATTACACTAACTGGTTTTTTGTATAAGCTTTATATCTTCTTTATTGCGTTTTTTTTTCGTATCTTTT
>CAKMZU010000456.1 GCA_929200485.1 uncultured Gammaproteobacteria bacterium
CCGAAAGGGTAAACGAAGCTGAAGCTATTGCTAAAGCTAAAGAAAACACAAAATCAAAAGCCTTTTTATCACCAAGCTTTAACACAGAAACTGATTCTAGTGGATATGGCTTGAAACTTAAACTGTATCCAACGGGCGACGGAATTGGAGAAAAAAACGATTCAAAAAAACATCCTGGCTATCTTTCATTGTTCTTTGCTATAACAAAAACTGAGCAAGATCATACTCTCGACTGGCCTTTCAATCAAGAAATTGAATTCACCCTCTTAGATCAATCTGGTAAAGGTCAACATAAGAGAAATGGATTCCCTCCAGATATGAATTCAAACTCTTTTTTTCAACCCGAGACGGATATGAATGTTGCAACGGGCTGTCCTTTATTTACCAAATTAAGTGATATAAAACCACCCTATGTTGTCGATGATACTATGCTTATAGAATTCACTACAAAAACTAACAATCCAAAAACATCTTCCGAAGTATTAGCCCCTCAAACAAAACAAACAAATCAAACAAAACAAACAAAACAAACAAAACAAACAAAACAAACAAAACCTTCTAAAGTGGAAGAATTCAAATGTATTTTTCCTTTCTTTTTTTCACGTAAAGTTACTCACTACCCTAATTAATAAGCCAGTCGAAGTAGCTATTTCTTATAATATTACGACCTAAAATGAGACATTCCATCCATATAACCCCTATTCAATCAGCAACCACCCGCATAGCGGGTGGCGTAATGGAAGTCTCAAGAAGGGGTTATATTGCCGCCTAGGGAATTTCATTTTCTCCTAACGCTTTTATTCAGGCTCTTGATTCCTTATGTACTCCATTATCATTTTTTTATCTAAACCAACGGTACTAACACAATACACTCTCACCCAAAAACACCCCCTGTAAAGTTCCTTTTTACCTGCATATAATCCCTATATATTCAGCCCTGAGAAACTTTCAATCTACTGACTTATAAGTATTTTCATCGGATTCATCTGAATAATTTCGACTGGGAAGCATTAAAAAATCGAATGGATTCAAAATAGTTCTCTAAGCTGCCTAAAAAAATGGGCTTTTTTAGGATAATGAGCCAATATTTACAATGTTTCCGTGATCAAGCTCTCTTTAAATCTGACCCTCTGAAGAGCAATATTATTGTCCTGTTATTTTTATCCCGTCAGTCTTTTCATACTGATAGGCAACGGATTGATAATTACTCATCCACTTATTTACCGCTGATACGTTTGTTGTGCCTTGCGATAGATCAATTAACCGACTTCCATCAGGTGAATGGATAAAAAACGTTTTTCCGTGTCGTCCAATAGCCAAATTTTCTGTATTGTTAATTAGCAGGCTCTGCCCCATAAAATAAGGTGGTGCCGTTATACCAGTTAAATGTAATAAGGTTGGCGCAAAATCTAGCTGGCTAGCATATGCCCCAGATTGTATTGAGGATAAGGCGTCTTGATCTTTGGATATAAAAATAAGCGGTATTCTTGCAAGCCGCATATAGTTTTCTTTTAATGCATATTTCTTAAAACCAAAACCCGGATGCGGGTTGTGGTCTGAGGTAATAACGATTAGTGTTTTATCATCAAATAATTGTTCATCGTTTAATGTTTTTAGCAAAAGACCGAGCTGATAGTCAGCCCAGTAAACTGCTTGCAATAAGCTGTCCTGTTTTGCAACCTCATCTGACAATTCATCCTCACTGAACCCTGATCTTGCTCCCGGCTGGTGAAGATCGATTGTTTTCATCATTAAAAAAACTTTTTCATTTCGATGTTTTTTTAAAATATTGATACCTTCCTGATAAACAATATCATTCTTGTAGCCCCAGCCTGATGCACCATCATATTTCTTATCAAGCTCTTCTTTACTAATAAAGTTCTGCATTCGAAATGCTTTTGGCAGTGTTATTCTTTCATTTACATAAAACTTACTGACGCCTCTCAATAAATAACCTTCATAACCGTTTTGTTGCAACAAAGAAAACAGATTATCTTGGCGATATCGGCTGGTAAATTCAGGAGTAAATTGCAGGCTTGAATTTATCATGGCATTTAACCCTTTCCGCGTCGGCATATTCGCAGAAAAGTAATTATCCAAGTGGGGATAAGACATTAGCAGCCTATTGAGCGTCGGAGTAATAGTTGCTGGAATTTTATCGTTATAGTAATGGATGTAATCTATCGGAAGAGATTCAAACACAATCGAAATAACC
>CAKMZU010000457.1 GCA_929200485.1 uncultured Gammaproteobacteria bacterium
TATTTGTCCTTTTGTCCAACGTGTTGCAGCATTATTAGAGGCAAAAAAAATACCTTATGAAGTTGAATACATCGATTTAAGCAATAAACCGCAATGGTTTTTAGATATTTCACCGAATAGTCAAGTGCCTGTGTTAATCACGGATGATGGGGCGATATTTGAATCTGAAGCTATCTATGAATACATTGAGGAAGTGACGCCATCGCTTGATGCAGAGCTCACGCCCTATGATCGGGCCAAGTTTAGAGGATGGAGCTATCTTGCTGTAAAAAATTATATGGTTCAATGCCCATTAATGCGCTCGTCTGATGCAGATACGTTAAAAGAGCGCTCAGATAAATTTGGATTGGCACTTGATAAGATAGAGCATGCGTTAGGCGAGCATCAATTCTTTCATGGCAATCAACTCACACGTGTTGATATTTCCTGGTTTCCACTGTTACACCGAGCTGCCATTATTCAAGAGGCAGCTGGCTTTGATATGATCGGCGCTCGCCCAAAACTCAAAAGTTGGCAAAAACATTTGATGAATACAGGGCTGGAAAAAAGCTCAGTCGCTGAAAACTTTATCGATGAGTTTGTCGCCTTTTATCTATCGGATAAAACGTATTTAGGTGCAGGGCATAATGTTGCCCATACGCAATATGCAGATGCCGATACTGTTGAGTCAATCATGCATTGAGCTAATTTCCATGGCATAGGATTTTTTTCATTCAAAAGAAGTCATAGATGCAGAAACCCTGACTTGTTTAAGATCAGAGCCAATACAGTCATCTTGGAGGAAATGCCATGTTTTCTGACTTATTCAGGTTAATGCTTTTGAGCTTCCTTGCTATCAGTTCAGTATCGCAAATCTATGCCAGTGTTTTAATGGTCAGCGATAAAGCACCGTCTAAGGGAAGCCGCATTTTAAACTTTACCGAAATGTGATGTCTATTTAATATCCTATTTCGTTTATATTTTACTGTTTTTCATGCCGGCTTCAATTAACAATCCATCTCAATATATACCCCTCTTAAAACTCGCCTCCAAACTATTAAAAGGTCCTGATAAAAGGCTTTTCATGGCTGAAGTCTCCGAAGCATGTTGTAATGGAAATGCCAGATTGACTGAATCAACGTTTGGGTTTGGAAGAAATGCAGTTGCATTAGGGCTTAACGAGAAAAGAACGGGGCTCATCTGTTACAGCAACTACGAACCCTGTGGAAAAAAGAAATCCGAGGTTGCACTTGATAATCTGGAAGATGATATTCGTAGTTTGGTTGAACCCGAAAGTCAGGCGGATTCACGCCTAAAAAACACCTTTGCCTACACCCGCATAACCGCTAAAGCTGTGAGAAAAAAATTGATCGATGAAAAGAGATGGCCAGAAGAGCTACTTCCTCAAGAGCGAACCATCAGCAATATTTTAAACAGGATGGGTTATAAGCTACGCAAAGTACAGAAAGCAAAACCTGAAAAAAAATACCCGAAACTAACGCCATCTTCGACAACATCAAAAAAGTTAGAGAAGAAGCCAGTCGGCGGCAAAATACATTGCAAATCAGCATAGATTGTAAGGCTACAGTCAATCTTGGCGACTTCTCCAGAGATGGAAAATCTCGAGGAGCGGAAGCAGTTAAAGCGCTAGATCACGACATGGCAGCTAAAGACAAGATGGTGCCTTTTGGGATTCTTAATCTGGATAGCGATCAGCTACATGTTATTTACGGACAGTCTTATAAGACTAGCGACTTTATTTGTGATGCGCTGCAATTGTGGTGGGAGAGTGTCAGAGAAGATAACAAAGACAAGGATGAACTGATCATTTATGCAGATAATGGCCCGGAAAGTAATAGCCAGCGTACCCAATTTCTTTTGCGGATAGTACAGTTTGCTAGACAAACGGGACTGAGAATCAGGTTGGTCTACTACCCTCCTTACCACAGCAAATACAACCCCATAGAAAGGCGATGGTCTTTTTTGGAAAGACACTGGAATGGTACGCTACTGAATTCAGTTTCTGTGGTGATGGAGTGGACAAAAAGTCTTGTGCATAAATGTAAACAGACCATCACTGATTTGATTGATAGCGTTTATACGAAAGGGGTGAAACCAAGCAAGGAAACGCTCGTTGAGATTCAGCGATTTATCACCAGACATGCAGAGCTGAGTAAATGGGATGTGACCATTCACCCTGAAGAGGTATCTTCTTAAGTGCTACCTCCCT
>CAKMZU010000458.1:0-1248 GCA_929200485.1 uncultured Gammaproteobacteria bacterium
ATGTTCTATCAGCCAGCAATAGGAGGTGATTCTACGTATAATTTGGAAACAGAAACCAATAAAGCGATCGAATATTTTCTCGATACAATAAATCCACCTGAAGCGACCGCAGAGGGTAAGGGAAAGAAAAAGAAAGAATCTGGAAAAAATAACAAGCATGAAAACCCTGCACTTGAAACTAGTGTATATAACCAAGCCACTCTAATCAAATCAACATTGAACCTGCTACTTTGGAGGCTAGGCACAACGAAAGATTCAAATGACGAAGATATAAATATTTATACTAAAGAATCAGAGGATAAAACTGATTTTAATGCTGAAGATTTCACTGAAGACTTTAAAAGGTTATTAATGTGTATGCAATCTGATCCGGATCCGATCAGAAGCGCATTAGAAGAAATAATATCAGCGGATAGAGAGCGAGATAAAGAAAAAGTTACCTGTAGTAGCCCATTTCGCCTTAGAAAAAAAGCGGATAAACGGCTCACAAAGTTGTCAGATATAACAGACTCATTACCGCTAACAAAATTTAAACAGCTGCTTGATGAAAGTATTAATCCAACAAATACAGAAAGTACTAAAGTTGATGGTGTCTCATCGAAAAATATCACCACTGACGCGACGGTTGCCCCCCACACTGAACAACCTGCTCAAGCTGCAGAAGATAAAACACTAAACACCCCTCCAGAAATAAAACCTGATTCAGGATTGATGAAAGAGATAAATCCAGAAGATAATCCGGGTAATGAAGAACATGAAACGCCAAAAGAAGACAAACCTGCAGAACCAATATTTGAGCCTCGCGAAAGCCGCAATAGTGAACCCCTTTCATCCACCAACCTAGATGAACTATCCTCTTAATAGTAATCTGACAAAGCGTCATTAGTTTCAACTCATGTAATATTTAAAGATGGAGCCATTTTTTTCTTCATCTTTTTATTCATTCTTAAGCGATCAAAAATCACTTTAAAAATGTAAAAAAAATGATTATGCAAAGAAACGAACCATCTGAAAAATTAATAACCAATATATGAAGCTACTTACGATGATTATCCATTATGCATATTTTTTTTACGATAGCTTTCAGAAAAGACCAATTCACACCGACAGTCTTTTTTGTTATTTTTTTCTTGATCTCTAAAACGTCGATAGCAGGCATTGGTGATCACAATTTACGTAAAGATGCAGAACTAGCCATCTGGTACCTTATCGAGATTAAGCAAAAAAGTATCGAAGAGATTGGTTTAA
>CAKMZU010000458.1:1258-2178 GCA_929200485.1 uncultured Gammaproteobacteria bacterium
TTTAACTGCAAAAGACTACAAACAAAAATCAAAGGGGGGCGATTTAGCCATTTTCTCAGGGGAGGATAGAAAGCCAAAAAAACAAAATGACTCTGATGCTATTCAATCAGCCGTTATGTCAATGCTTTGCATGATTAGCACCGCGACAAATTCAGGTAAGAATATGTACACAGGGAGAAATGTAGGATGTCAAGCAAACTTGCAGTCTGAAGAAGTCTGGAAGGAATTCCATAATCTATTAGGTATAGATGCCCCAGCACTATACCAGGCCGCTGGTCAGACCATGGAAAAAGTTTCAGAAATTGACAACTGCAAACGGACAACTAGCCTTATACCCAAATCAACAGAAACTGAAGCAACACAAGAATTAAAAACTTTCAAAACGATGGCTCATGGCATTCTAGATTGCAAGATTCCAAAGCCAAATACGACCTTAAGCAACACGGTCAACAATACCCCGGGAGATTCAGGTTCGCATGCTTTACCAGAAAAAGAAACAGATGAGGAGCATTCGACAGGTTTTAATGGGGCAGAGAAAAATAAATCTATGACGAAAGCTATTGTCCATCAAGAGCAAGGTCACCCTTCAAAATTTTCTCAACATACAAATAAAGTTTTCACGGTCTAGAATCACTGAGAAAAACACAGCTATAATGTGTTTACTCAAAAAATCGAACTAACCTTACGTTCGCATAACAAATGGGTAACACCACATACTCCGGTTATTCATTATGCGCTTATTTTTCACTCCTTCTTGCAAAAAAACTTGCTTGGAGCAGTTAGCTGTTTTTATTTTATTCTTCATAGCGTTTGGGGCCTCCGGAGGATTTGATGGCACTCCAAAGATAAGTGAGGCAGATACCCAAAGGTAAGCGCCAATAAACTCGCTATCTTGCCTATTGATCAGAATCCGATTTTTT
>CAKMZU010000459.1 GCA_929200485.1 uncultured Gammaproteobacteria bacterium
GGCAAATGATCAAATATACTTACCTGCCCAACGGCAAAATCCACACCATTAGTTATCCTGATGGACAGGCAATGACGATGGAATATGACGATAACAACCGTGTCATATCCAGAGACAACTTTGCAGGCAAAACGACCCACTACACCTATAACGAAAGCGACAAGGGTGCTGTTTCGCAAATCCAGGTAGAAAAAAACCACATCCTGTTCAATTACGGTGAAGACGACAACAATATGAAAGGTAATCTCATCACTCAAATTGCACGCTATGATGGTGCAGGTGAGCCCTCAACCGATACAGAGAAAAATTTTTATTATGGTGCCTTCCGAAACTTGACCAAAACCACCCATTTCAGCAAGCCGAGCGGGACGATTTTCAATACCAAGCGTCACTTTAACAACAGAGGACAACTCGAAAGTATTGCCAATCACGCACACAAGGGTCAACAGCCAAGCATTGACAGTGCGATTAAATATCAATATGACTCCATGAATAGGCTGATCAGTGAAATGCACGATGAAGGACATCTGATTAAATCCATTGATTACAGCTATGACTCAAACAATAACCTGATCGTTGAGACTTATCATGATGGTACAAACCAGCAAAGTGTGACCCATGATTACAACGCTCAGGATCAACGTCTGCGCTCGACCATCAACAATGACAATCAGCAATATCTTGAGCACTATTCATGGAATAAAAACGGCCATCTGGAAAAAGCACCAGACACCACAGGATTTGAATATGATACACAAGGCTATTTACTCGCCATAAAGCACCCTGACTTTGCCGCCATTGACTACCATTATCTGCCGAACGGATTGTTAAGTAAGCGCACAAGAAACCAGAAAACCCAAACTTACTACCATGGAATAAACAAAAAGATCACCGCCATCAAAAATGAAGATCAGTGGTATAGCCTCGTGAGTGATACGCATCGACTGCTGGCGAATATTACCGATAATTCGGTTGATCAATTCTTTGTTTCCGGTCGGGATACCGGGGGCATTTTAACCAACGGCAAGGATTTCCAGACAACCACTTACACCGCATATGGAAGGCCTGTAGCACCCTTTAAACAGAGTGACATCGCATCAAGCTTTGGCTGGAATCAGGAGTATCTCGATCAAGATGCAAACCTGACCTATCTGCAGCGTCGTTTTTATCATGTGGATCTCAAGCTGTTCCTCAGTCGTGACAGCTATTATGTGGATAATCATTATATGTACGGTAAGGCCAACCCTGTCACCTTTTTCGATCCGACAGGCCATAACGCAAGACAAGGCGTATCTTATGGTCTTGGTGGAGGAATGGCAGTCCTGGGTATCATTGGTGCAGCATTAGCAGTGCCAACAGGAGGTGCCTCCCTGACGCTTTCCGCAGGCGCAGGGATTGTCGCCGGGGTCTCAACATCGCTTTCAGGTATCTCACTCATGGGCTCACAAGCTGCGCTTGATTCCGGGAACAAACAAGCGGCTAAGACATTACAATATACCAGCATCGGACTGAGTACTGTAGCCTTGATTGCAGCAGGTGTCGCCATTGCACCAGAGATTGTACCCAGTTTTTTTGCAAGTTCAGAAATTAATTTCGAAGAGTCTGCTGATTTCCTTGATTTTGTGAGAACAGTCAGAAACACAGGGTCTATTCATGACACTACCGGTCTCGCAGAGCGAATGACAAGTAGAGCGTATTCTGGTCTTGACCCAAGGATAGGCGCGGCGATCACTGCAACTATTAGTGAACATTTGACTGCATCCGGGGAGAGTCAGGCGGCAATCGAAGCATCGGCTGGCTCAGTAAGCAGCGCTAGCAGCGACAACATTTCTCCAGCCATCGAATTAGAAACCTCAACAACTAACGCCCTCACAGAAACAAACGCTTTAAGTCCAGGTACAACATCACTATCTGGCGCCGTCGAGCCTGATGGAGCGCTTTATACAAGAGCTATCACCTTTACAAGCAATAGCCCTGTTTTTAGCACGACACCCACCAGTGAAGTGACTGCCACACCTATAATCTCCGGTGCTTTCGCAACAAAGTCATCCGTTTTTGCGGATATGACTGGCGCTAATGCTTCTCTCACAAGCAGTCCAAACTTTCAAGATGTGCCAGATCTGGTTGCGCCTTGGCCTGGTTCGTACGGGTACTGATGA
>CAKMZU010000460.1 GCA_929200485.1 uncultured Gammaproteobacteria bacterium
CATTCCCTTGTCGTTGGCGTTATAGATAAAATGGTAATGCTTGTCAGAAAAATCGGTTCGGTCAATGACCCGATTTTTGTCATCATAGTCTAGTGTCAGCGATTTACCGTCAGGGTAGGTGATGGCGTGGATCTTGCCATCGGGGAAATATTGGTAGTTGATAACCTGATCGTTGTTATCAGATAAAGCGATGAGGTAATTGTCAGCATCGTAGGATTTTGTGATTTCAATGCGATGAGTGCCACGCATCCAGCTGTTTTTAACGATCTGACCTAAAGCGTTGTATTCGAAATGAATCTCTTCGCCATCAGGTTGAATGGTTTTGATACGTCGGCCGGCTTTGTCATTGACGTATTGTGTCGTCATGTTTTCTGGTGTCGTCACACTAATCAGCTGGTTATCTGCATTGTATTGCTTTAAATCCGTTTCTCCACGGGTTGTTACCCTGTCTTTTGTTTGGTTTTTGGTGTGTTTGACCAGATTGTTGAACAGGTCATACTCGGTGTGCCGTGTAAATTGCAAGCCATCGAATCCATCAATGGTTTTGCTGATGCGGTTAAAACTTGGGTCGTACGTATAAAGACTTTCGGTGGTATTACTGGCATTTAGTGTATAGCGATGAATAAGTGAACTGGTGTGTTTCATATTCTGACCAAACCCATTTTTTTCAAGGGTTTCTTCGAGAAAGTGGATTTGTGGATCATGCGGGTTATCAAAGATCGGGTATTTACGATGAAGTGTTTTTGCCAGCCACGGCTGCGCTTCTTTCTCCAGCACTTTGTGCCGGTTGATGTAAGCCGTAGTGGTTAAGTTTAAGTCGTTATACTCAATGCGTTTGATGTTTCCCCAATGATCGACGTGTTTGACTGGGCGTTCAAGCTCGTCATATCTGATACGGCTTTCCAGACCTAGAATATTGATTTTCTTGATCACTTTATGCCAGCCGTTATATTGCTGTGTTGATAGTGTGCGCCAGGCATTGTTATGAAAATCCTTATGCGCGATGACTCGGCCTGCAGCATCAGTGACTGTAGCTGCCTGATACCCTAGCGGCGTTGCTTTTATAGTCTGGTTGATTTGGTCTTTGTCAAAATACTGATGCGTATAAAGAGTGGCTCTTTTGAGTGGGTTGATCTCTTTTGTCAGGCGATGCAGTGCGTCATATTCGTATTGCCAAACAGAGCCTTCTGGTGTGATTTTTTTTATCAGATTACCGTTGCGGGTATCTTGAATCTCCGTATTAACAGCACCAAGAGCACTCGTTTGTTTAACTGTCAAAAGGCCTGAGCTTCTGTCGTGCTGATATTCTTTGGTGTAAAAGGTTTTCTGTGGGCCAGGTTTGTCTTTGGCCAGCCATTGTGCAGATGAGGCGATTCTTCTACCGGAATCATCGTGTTGCATTGATAATTTCTGCCAGGGCTTCCAGTCGGTTTCGTTATCGGTTTTATATTCGATGATTTTATCGGCATGGGTTTTATTATTGGCTGATAAGGTATAACGGGTTCGAATCATTTGACCTGTGAATTCATCTTTACGAAGGGTTTCTTTTTCCAGGCCAAAGGCTTCATGGTAATAGGATTTGTGTTGGCTGTGGATGGCTTTCCAGGTTGAATTTGGTCGATCATAGATATGGCGGCGCTCCTCGATTTTATTCCCATAATGATCATATTCTGTATGAACTTTATCGCTGGGGATAAAGTTGTTTTCTTCGCTATTCCAAATCCATTTTGTTGTTTTTCGTGGTTTGTCGTAATTGGTTGAACGGCTGTATTTAAAAGGGTCGATAGCGTATTCGTGGGTCGATTTGCTATGCGGTAAGCCATTTTTTAATGTCACAACTTCAATCGGTAAATGCAGATAGTTGTAATAAAAAATTGTACGTTGGGTTTGTGGTACTTCGCCTACGAGGTCGCTGCGAGCAATTTCAACCGAATAGCGATAGGCCTTGTTTTCGCTATCCATCAGACTGTCACCATTATTCGATAGGCTGTACAGCGGGTAGCCTGTGAAGTTATTACTTTGCAGATGGGTGTAGTGGGTTTCTTCGACTTTCTTGTTATTGGCCAGATCCAGTTTTTCTAATCGATTGACAACTGGGAATTCTTTTTTGCCATCATCATCAGTGTAGTTGATTGTGC
>CAKMZU010000461.1:0-407 GCA_929200485.1 uncultured Gammaproteobacteria bacterium
AGTCTGACCTTTATACCCATCAATATCTTTGATGCCTAGCATACGCTTTAACGTTCTATCTTTATTGATGAAGTGGTGTTTGCAGGCGCCAAGAATGTGCAGCAGGATGAAAACGACTAACAGATAACCGACCCATCCATGCGTTGTATGAAAAAACGCAGCTAGCGTTTCGTTATGTGCCAAGGCTTTATTTGGTGCGGATGGATCAGGGTTAAAAGGGATAATGCTTGCCCCGAACACTTTAAGGCCGTGGCCGGATAATGATGACATCAATATACCCGAGATCGGCATAATTAATGTGCCAATGATTAATACCCAGTGGGTTATTTTACTGATAACTTGTTCGTATCTTTCAAATTTTTGCACAGGTGTTGGCCATCCTTGCGTTAATCGCCAAATGACTCTTG
>CAKMZU010000461.1:417-2127 GCA_929200485.1 uncultured Gammaproteobacteria bacterium
TGAAACCGAAGGATTTATGCCAGGGGTAAAGGAAGTAGGTCTTGGTTTGGGACATATAAATGCCTACGGTTAACAAGCTAATCATTCCAATAGCTACAAGCCAATGAAGCAATATGCTAATCAAGCTTAGGGCATCTTTTGAATCTTTTTTCATAGTGTACTCATCATTCAGTCAGTTGGTAAAAGATATAAAGTTTTATAGAAAGCTAAAAGAATTAATAATGTTAAAAAATATAAAATTGTTATTAATTCGTCGAATAAGAGTATTGTAATTATTGATTTAATGAAATAAAAAATACTAGTGGTTTATGAATTTTTATGGAAGGTTATTAATATAGATAGGGCCTCTTTTAGGGCGTTTTTATATGGTCGTGTTGTTGAAATGACGTATTCATCACAGTATAAATTCACGATGTTGTAACGTCTTCCAAGTGTGCATTGTTGGGTCGATTGTCAGTTCCAGTGGCAAGATAACATGTTCATGTTAGGGCAGATTTGCGAAGATAATCGTTATTCTATAGCAAGCAAATAAAATGCAGACAGGGGGTGTTTTAAATACCACCTGCAGGCTCTTGAAAGACCTTGGTATAACTGCGTACTTTTGCCTAACCACAGAAAAATCGGTGACTGCCTAATCCAGCAAACGCTATATTATAGTGCAAGCTTGATTTATATAATTTTTTGAACAGATATTAGTGAGACCGCAACAAGTGATAAAGTCAATCACCCGATTTGCGATTGCTCGTAATTTTGAATCCCAATGCGCTCAATGAGGTCGAGTTGCGTTTCTAGCCAGTCAATGTGATCCTCTTCCGATACCAAAATGTCAGAAAAAATATCACGTGTTACGTAGTCACCTGTCGAATTCGCATGACTTAAACCTTCTTTTAGGTCCTTATGAGCAAGCTGCTCAATCTTTAAGTCGCAACTCAGCATCTCTTTTGTGTTTTCACCTATATGGAGTTTTCCAAGTTTTTGCAGGTTTGGGACGCCGCCTAAAAACAGAATACGCTCAATCAAGGTGTCAGCATGATTCATTTCATCAATGGATTCTTCGTATTCCTTATCAGCTAGAACCTTAAGCCCCCAATCCTTAAACATTCGAGAGTGCAAAAAATACTGGTTAATCGCAATGAGTTCATTGCCTAAAACCGTATTGAGATGTTCGATTACTTTGGTATTACCTTTCATTGACTGTTCTCCAAAAAAGGTTAAGCAGTCATTTTGAGTACTTGAGTCGTCTATGTCAATTGTAAGTTATTGAAATATGGGTAAATTATATCGATGGTGATAAATATTCCAATTTGCATTCAGATTAAATTCAAGTATCACAGGCTGCCCTTGTGTCTGCTCAATGCGAAGGTTAGTTATATTGGCAATTGAACTTTATTTTCATTTAAACGACAAACTAGAAAAAGTTTACTATTGGTATATTTTATGAGATTTATTATGAGATTTATATTTTTGGTTGTTTTTTATTTCCTTTACTCTGTTGCCAGTTTTGCAGGTCTTGACAGTACGCAAGAAAACGCTGTAAATAGCTACGAATCTATTGATTTAAAAAGTGTTATTCAAAATTTAAAAGAGGTTTTTATAGTGTCCCCCCTATGGAGAGGTTTGCCTAATTATCCGTCGATTAAAGATGATATTAATGAATATGCTAAGAGGATGTCTCAGTTCTATTTTATTAATCCTGATAAGTTGAATGAT
>CAKMZU010000462.1 GCA_929200485.1 uncultured Gammaproteobacteria bacterium
AGGTCAATAGCTTTTTTGACAGAAGCCAAAAGCAATTTTTAGAGGTGCCCTTAAGTAAATCTATTCCCCTCAAATACTGGCTCCCCCTTTTTCTTCACTGGGAACGTCCGTAAAACCCAATGCACTCTTAGTTTTCTTATCAAACAATTGGAGCATTAACTTGCTTTCATCCTCCTCTGTCACTGGGCTGAACGTCAATATATCCTGGAAGTTCTTCTCTTGCATCTGAACTTCCCTACGAGACCTTTTTCCATCGATAATTTTTGTTATTTCTGCGGATAGCTCTAGGGTCGGCTTATAGATTCCATTACCCAAAATCTGATCGTATACTTTTTGTTTATCATCCTTTTTCTCTATCTCTAGATACGTATATATCGGATGAAGCAAAGCTCGCGCCCAATTACCTATCATATCTTTCGCTCCGTCATATTTTTCCACTTTATCCTGATAGATCAACTCGCCATAAGCTTGGTACAACCGTGAACAATCATCACCCCTAAAAAAGAGTTCACCCTGCTGAACAGGGTGGCCATTATCGAAAATTTTTCTTATTTCATTTATTTTTTCCTTATCAGATACAAGCAATAGATTACCTAATATGCCATTGATTAACTGCTTTTGTTCCTTATTAGAAAAAAGCTGCGCCGACGACAATACCTCATATAACGGATGATTTTTGATTTTCTCAGCTTCCGGGTAAGCATCTGTCAGCTTCAATAAGCGATAAGTCGTCTTTTTAATCGGCTCTACTGACCCATTTTTATTTTTTGACTGGGCAACAAATGCCAAAAGCGCTAGATAAAAAGTTTTGTCTGGCGCATGAGCCAATTGAGCTTTATAAAAATAAGCTGTGTAATTCCGTGCAGCAAAAGATGACTCACAAATAAAAAGACAGATAAAGAGCAGAATAAATAATCTCATGACTAGTACTTCGTTTCACAGCATTTGTCTGGTTCAGCAGCAAAAGTCACATTCAAACCTAGCGCATTCTTAGCTTTTATTTGAAACAATCTAAGAGTCTCTCGTTTTTCATCTGGGTCTGCAACTGGGCTGAATTTCAATACATCCGGGGATTCATTCTGTGTTTCCTGAGTGCACCTCATTTGTTTTTCTTTTCGAATATTTTCCATGACCACATGAGATAATTTTGAAGACGGTTCATATATTTTATTCCCCAGAATCTGACAATATGATTGGTTATACTCATCTTCAGATATTTCTAAATATCTATTTATTGGCTTCAGCAAACCTACCACCTCGCTCTTAATCATATATTCCTCAATCCCATATTTGACATTATCCTCAAAGATCAATTCTCCATAAGCTTGGTACAACCGAGAACAGTTGCCATCATCGACATTAAAAGACAGCTTTATTTCTTTTCTAATTGACTTTTCCCTGAATAAGCCTTGGATTGCTTCGATTTTATCTGTGCTAGATTTACAACTCTTGTCCCTAAAAATATGAATAATTTTCTGTTTTTGTTGATCGTCTGCAAAGAGCTGCGCTAACAACAATACCTCATGATATGGATGATTTTCGAATTTTTTCGCTTCTGGGAAAGCATCTGTCAGCTTCAATAAGCGATAAGTCGTCTTTTTAATCGGCTCTACTGACCCATTTTTATTTTTTGACTGGGCAACAAATGCCAAAAGCGCCATATAAAAAGGCTTTTCTGGCGTATGAACCGATTGAATTCTATAAAAAAAGACTTTGTAATCCCGAGCTGAAAAAGATGATTCACAAATAAAAAGACAGATAAAGAGCAGAATAAATAATCTCATGACCAGTACTCCAATGCACAGCGTTTGTTTGATTCAACAGCCACAGACTTTCCTGTGGAAAGGCGTAAGTAAGCAGTAATAAAAATGTCTTTAAAGTGCTTGCAAAGCAGCCACGGAAAAAGCGATGACCGCCCTGCGGGTGGCATATAAAATGTCCCTGTTTGCGTTCTATTTGTTTGATATAGAATAACTATTATCTTCACAAATCTGCCTAAACATGAACATTTTATCTTGCCACTGAAACCAGCAAACGCTGTGTATTGGAGTACCATTTATACTTTCCTTCAAACAATATGGATTATCACCATACAGGAATGAATTGATGTATGAGTGCAAAC
>CAKMZU010000463.1 GCA_929200485.1 uncultured Gammaproteobacteria bacterium
GCATTGTGCAGGACAATACTGTCATTACCAGAAAAATGAATCTGAACATTTTGTTTGCATCCTATTTGACGTTCGAAAAATAGGGCATTCGTGAATAAGGGTTTGTTCAATGCACTCGCTAATGAGAGGGCACTAATCAACTATCCGCTTTGAGAGATATACCAATGGGCAGAGTTTCACCAAATACGGCTTTTTCATTATTTGAATCGTGGCTTCCTTCAAATAATGCCAGCCAGCTTTTCGGGAGTTTCTTGTTATTTAATTGATTTTTAACCTGATGCCGCAGGTTATCATTGATATTTTTTTCCGGGTTAGTCGTTGTCTTTGCAATGACTGCAGAGGCAAAAGCGGCTTGAGGAATTTTTTCAACATTTTGTTTTAGTGTCGCATCAAGAATGCTTTCGGCCATTTGAGCGCTTAATGGTTCAAGGTTTGGCGTTAGCATCTCACGACTGCCAATCCGGCCCAATGCCCACCAAAGTGCTGGCTGCTGGCTTTTCTTTGCCAGTATTTTCAGCAAGTGTTGGATAATGTGTTGTTTCTCTTGGCTTGATAGTTTTTCAAGGTTGGCAACCAGTTTTATGATGTCTTCAAATCCCTGTTTTTTGAGTTGCTGCTGTAATTTATTCGAGTTGAAATATTTTTCGCTAAAATAGATTGCAAGATCCTGATAAATGCATTCTTGCTGTTGAGTGCTTAAGCCCGAACTAATGCGTCGCCAGAAATTCCACCAATCAATTAAATTCTGGCTTTCTTTTTCATATTGAAGTCCTGACGCATAGAGTGGCCAGAGCTCAGTCAGTCTTTGTGGGTCTTTAGTGTCCCCAAATCCCGGTCTGAGTGAAAAGCCTGTCAGGTGAAACCACAAGCGTTCATGTTGCGCTGAACGTCTACGCCTTTTGCTGTGTTGAAGTAATTCATCACACAGTGAACGGTTGATTTCAAGCGACCATGTCTCTTTGGCACCTAATAATTTTTCCAGGTGCTTTTTAAGATTTTTCACGGTTGACTCAGGATTCTTTTGGCTTTTGCCAAATACATCAGCAATGGCTTTAACAACTTTTGGCCAGGTTTTGGGTAAAACAGCCGTTGATTTGGTTTGCCTTGTTGAGAAACTTAATTGACCCTTAAGATCATTCTCCCCCTGATAAAAAACTTCTAACAATCCTATATCAGAATATTCTGACGATAGTGAAACGGTTTGTGGCTGAGTCGTTTTCTTTTTGTCTTGGCCTTTTTCTTTGCAAGATTTTAGCACTAAAGGTGGCAGTGCTGTGATTTTAAGGTGTTCGTTTGGTTTTCCATTAATGGTAATCAGCTCACCCAAGGCAAAGCGTTGGTCTGCATTGCTGCTTAATAGTTCAAACTTCACATCTTGATCTAATGTGATATAAAACGCCTGATCGAGTGAATAAAGCTGGTTCTCTGCGGCTCCTTTAGGAAGCAGGCAAATCGCTTGTTTTTCTTCGCCATCACCTTTGAGCGTTAAAAAAAAGGCTCTGGCAGATCCGCCAGTTATTCTATGACCCAATCCTTCTTTTGATAGGGATGAATAGACTGCGCCAAGGGCGACCGCCAAATCGGGTGAGCTATTGTGCCATTGTTTGATTGGATGACCGGCAAGGGTTTCACAGACGGTAAGAACGCGTTCCTGCATTTGTTCACTTTTAAAGAGACTGCCATTTAACAGCAGGGCATCAGGCCCTTGAAAGGGGGCATCCAGAGGCAATCCCAATGCTGTTTTTATGGTTACCTGATGAGCTTGTATAAATTGACCCAAATGATGGGTGATGACAGGATCAGACTCATAGGGTAGCCCCATTTGTGTTAATGGTGCTTTGGTTTGAGGGGATATGTCATTAATGGATTTTAGTGGAAAGAAATCGTCATAAAGTGAAGCGTGAGTTTCTTCACGCGTTAAATGATAGGTCTGGCTTTGGCCAAGCAGTTTTCGTCCCTGGCCTAAGAGGGTCAAGGATGCTGATTCAGGCGCATCAACCCCTAATAAGGTTTCTTTTGCACTTTGCGCTGCAGCACTTAAGGCGACAATTTGACTATGCGTCGGTTTGCTTGTTTTTGACAGTGCTTTGGATGCTAGTGCCAAATCCATATTATCA
>CAKMZU010000464.1 GCA_929200485.1 uncultured Gammaproteobacteria bacterium
TCAGGTAGTGTTAATAACGCAAGCACTGTTAAGTAACTAACTGATGCAAGCGTAATGAATCGAGTATCTTTTGTTTCCTTTGGTTTTGGTTGACTCAACTGAGTATCAATAATTGATTGTTCTTTTTTGTCGCCATAGCGAATATGTGTAATTGAGCAAATTATTCCAGCTAATAAGAAACTGGAAAATGCTGCAAAATACCAATTACTGGTAATGCTCACTTCTGAGTTAGATTCAACCAGATTGAGCGCCTCTGTTGAAATTCCTGCGAGAATGACATCAAAAGGGCCGATAAGCAGATTGGCACCAAACCCGCCAGAGACTCCTGCAAACGCCGTAGCGACGCCTGCAATTGCAGGTCTGCCTGCTGATTTGAATATAAGCGCACTTAGGGGAATTAAAATAACATAACCTGAATCTGCAGCCATGCTCGATAGAATGCCAGCAAAAGCCACAATAAAGGTTAGCCATTTGTCGTTGGCAAGTTGAACGACGCGCATTAACCAATAATCCAGTAAGCCTGATTTCTCGGCAATGCCCAAGCCTAACATGGCCACTAAAACCTTACCAACGGGGGCAAACTCAGTGAAATTAGAAACCATGCTTGATGCGATAAAGCGCAGTCCTTCGCCTGAGATCAATGATTTGGCATAAAGGACTTCTTTTGATATGGGATTCAACCCACTGAGATTCAGAAAAGCAGAGAAAGCGGATAACAGAATAATAAATAGACAAAGCCAGAAAAATAACAGGCTTGGATTCGGTATTTTATTCCCTATTCGTTCTATTTTATCGAGGAATGTCGCCATGTATATACTCGCAACTATAAAAAGCCCAATTATAACAACGGCTGTAATGCAAAATAATAGTATTGTTAGATTATCGAGAATATTTATTATTAAGCTCGGCTAACTGTGCCTCAACAAAGCCATCATCACTCATGTGTACTCTATAAAATAAGGCTTGCCTGCAGAAGTTTTGAGCTGGGTGATTCACGGTATACCCTTGGCCTTTTGTGATGATTAGTACAGCTTGAGCTAAATCATTAGTGAACTGGTTGATTTGTGCTCTTAGTTTAAGTGAATAATTAGCGGCTGTAGGATCTTTAAATATGGAGGATTTATACTGTTGATATACCTCAGAAAAGGTTGATAAAGCCGTTTGTATGCTCTCCCTGTTCTGCGCTTCTTTAGTAAAGAAATCAATCATATTATGACACAATGCAAGGGCTCTCAATGATGAATTCATTACAATCCAGCCTTTCCGTCTTATATTGGGTAATTGTTTCTTGTCTAGTTTTATCATCAGCCATTTTTTTTCGAGGGATACCTGTTCGAAGTGAATATTTGCGGTATAGGTTTCGTTAAAAGCCAACAAGGTTGGTGACTGGCCAATTTGAAGAGCCAAGTCATGCATTGGCAGTATAAATATCAAGATTTCATTGTTGTTATTGATTGCTGCGGTGACACAAAACTCAGCATACTTTGCACCACTGACCCAAGGGGCAAATCCATCTAGCAGATAATGGTTGTTGGTTTCTTTTACACACAACGTTGGTTTAGTTAAATATTGGTGACTCGTTAAGATGTGCGATACAGCGACAGCCAAATAACCTTTATCTTTTTTTAGCGCGTTTATCACTTCATTTTTGATTGGATTATCCGTTAATTCATAAATACGACCAAATGCCGCAAGGCTTTGTAGCAGTAAAAAGCTTGTTATTTGACAATATTCGCTGATTTTAAAATACACATTGATGGCTTCGAGTTGATCTGATGGGCTGTCTAATTTTTTTCGAGAAAACCATTCATACAAATTATATTTGTGGCATAGCGCCAGTTGTTTTTCCGGCCAGTCGCAGCTTTTAGGTAGTTGTTCTAACTCAGATAAAAATGCAGAAAGTTCATGGGTAGTCACTCAAAAGTCCCTCCTTAAGAATACCATTTATCTGACTGTCCCTGTCATATTGAGTTCAGATGATAAGTTGATCCTAAAAAAAGCAGTTGAAAACAACAACTCTTCTGGAGTGCATATGAGACAAAGACTTTGGCAAATACTAGTACTTCGATTCACAGCATTTGTCCTGTTCAGTGGCTCAGTAAAATG
>CAKMZU010000465.1 GCA_929200485.1 uncultured Gammaproteobacteria bacterium
GTTATTGCAGAGGATGCCAAGCACAGTGATCAAGAAGACTGCTATTTTTGCTTTGGTTTGAATCAAGAAAAACAGGCATTCTCACTGTCAGATTCACTTATCGCGATTCCAAAATCAGAATCATTGGTGCAGGCTACTGGCGTAAAGGTAAAAAGATTTATGAAAAATCCAATAAAATATAAAGATGAAGATATTGGCGAGCCTTTAATTATTTCGGACTTTCTTCCCTCGCCTGAAGAGCTTAAATTAAAGTCAGAAAGGAAAAAAGTCACGCTTTCCTTGAGCAAAGAAAGCGTTGATTTTTTCAAAGCAATGGCAGATGAAAATGGCCTTCAATATCAGGTTATTATTCGCACATTGCTTGATGATTATGTTTCTCATCAAAAGCGTATTGATGAATAGGATATTTTTTTACACTCTCACCCGTACCCTTTAATTGTATTGGTAGCTGTTGCGCGTGGCTGTTTGGGGGGGCTAATTCATGGCTGTCCAGTTATTGGTATTTTTCTTTGGAAAATACCTGTCTCGATAACGGATATTTTACCAGATACCAATAAGGACGAGCATTTTGTCCTATGGTTAATATCATAACTGGACAGTATTGACTTCACTTATAATTAAATGATTCATTTTTTGTAATTCACTGAAACAGTCTCACCTCAAGCATGTCAGACAACTATATAAATTAACTTTCTGGATAGTTAAGTGGCAGTGCTTACTCCTAATGCATCAAAGCAATACGTCTTGATATTGGCGGTATTTCAATTAGCGCTCATTGCGCTATTGGTCTGTTCTAACACGAGCTTCTCTAAATATGATAATCAAAGTGATGCGGAAAATTATAGAAAAACAAAGCAGTTGGAAGTTAGAGCGGCGCTAGACGAGTACACGATATTTAGCTACTTGGGTGATTTGAATGGTTTAAAGATTTTAGATTTTGCTTGTGGTGAGGGTTACTATTCTAGAAAATTTATTGAAAAAGGGGCAGCTTCTGTCACGGGTGTTGATATATCGCAAGCAATGATTGAATTGGCAAGGCAGCAAACAGACTTCGATGGCCGTATTCAGTATGTCCACGCCTCAGCAGCAGAATACACGGACAAGTCGGTAGATTATGACCTCGTTACGGGGATATTTCTTCTTCATTACGCGCAAAGTATCAAAGAGCTCGAATCCATGTTTCAAAGCGCTTATGACGTGCTGAAGCCAGGAGGTGTTTTTCTGGCGCTTAATCAGAATCCAGCTTTAGTGGACGGAGGAAAAACGGCTCCAGCTAAAGACTATTATCATCCCTATGGCTTTGAGATAATTTTTTCTACGCCTATTGGTGAAGGTTCAATTATTAATGTGAACTTATTTAATAAAGATGGAACTGTCGTTTCGCTTAAAGTTTACAATTACAGCCTTGGAACTTATAAAAAAGCGGCAGAAAAAGCAGGCTTTACCTCTTTTGAGGTGCTGCCTATGTTGATATCTCCAGAGGCTTTAGAGGAAAAAGGGCAGGGTTTCTGGCAGAGAATCATTAATAAATCCAGTGGTGTCATGTTTCGGGCAGTCAAATCTATGTAAACCCATAGTGTGATATAAGTTGCCCGAGGATGGGCAAATTTAATGTTCTGTGATCCTGTCGTTCAATCTTTGGGTAAAAACTGATAAAGTGCGTATTTCCTTAATTGATGGGTCTTCCACTTAAGGAATAGCGATTGACAAGAATAATAATAGTCAGGAGAGATTGATGTCTCAGCATTTTGACCGCACTGTGGATACGTTAGTTGTGGGTTCAGGTAATGGGGCTTTGACCGCAGCCATTACAGCACATGATCATCAAGGTGGCGAAGTCCTTATTATTGAAAAAGCTGATGAGCTTGGGGGCACATCCGCGATTTCTGGTGGTGGCATTTGGATTCCCAATAACCATTATGCAAAAGCAGCTGGGAGTAATGATTCAGTAGCCGAAGCAAAAAAATACCTTAGAACAACCATTCCTGAAGCAGAAGTTTCCGATGAATTGATTGATACTTACCTTGAGAAAGGTCCGGAGATGCTTAAGTTTTTGGCGGACAACTCTCGTTGTGAATATATATCTCTTAGGATG
>CAKMZU010000466.1:0-1137 GCA_929200485.1 uncultured Gammaproteobacteria bacterium
ATTCAGGCAACAAGCAGGCAGCAAAAGCACTACAATATACCAGTATCGGGCTTAGCGCTATCTCTCTGATTGGAACAGGCATTGCGATTGCTCCGGCTATTTCTGCCAGTTTTTTTTCAGACTCTACTTTATTTACAACAGGCGCCAACCCAATTGTAACTTCCTCAAGCAGGGGATCTGGACGCATCGTTGATTTCTTAGTTGGTTCTAGTGGTTCTAGTGCTTCTAGTAATCTTGGAATTAGCACTGAAATTAATACCGCTAACGTTTCAGATGGCTTTTATGATACGGTTAATCCAAGCATCATAATCTCAAAGGACAATCAAGCGGCCTTTCAGGCAAGCACTAACTCAATAGCCAGTGAAAGTGGTGAGTACATGATACCGAGCAGCAGACGCGCCTCTCCGTCATACCTCGCCGCAATTAGATCCAGACCCGTCACACCCGTACGCTTTGAAGGCCCTAATGGAGCAATCTACACAATTCCATCAACCTCTTTTAATGGGGCCGTTTTGAGTTCAACACCAACGTCTGAGCTCGCAACCTCGCCGGTTACCCCAGGGGCTATTGCGACAGAGGATAGCTTATATACCGATATGTCTGGCGCAAACGCGGCCTTTGAGGGAAATTTTTATGAAGACATGTCGGGAACACAAGCTGTCCCGCTTGACCGCTCACAGCTGGAAGAGGCCTTTCCTAACGGCGCACCTCCGTAACCTGATGACATATCAAAGATCGACCCTTAACTTTTTGAGTATCAATTTTTGATTCATCAACCTTTGATAACCAACAGCCAGCAATGGCTGTTGGTCGATCGTCAGCACTACCGATCGATATTAGATACTAGCCCACCCGACTGATACTAACAATTGAACAAAGTATCTTATTCCTTATCAAAATTCTATTACTTAAGAACTTCTTGCGGACTGCTCACTACCGGTCTGATCATCGACTCCTCGCAACCCAATCGGAAAACGCCTATGAAACTCAAACAAATCCTATTGATATTGTCATGCTGGACCATTGGGTTCATTGCGTTTGCTGAAGAGGACTACCCTGGCTCTCAAGCCTACAATAAAACCCAACTGGGCCATGAATCAGTTAACGCAGCAACCGGCACCTTTGACTATTCTTATC
>CAKMZU010000466.1:1147-1838 GCA_929200485.1 uncultured Gammaproteobacteria bacterium
ATCTAAATCTGCTTATATCCATGGTCAGGATTGGCTTATTGATCGATTATGGCGCGATGAAACAGACTTTGGCTCTGGCCTTCGTTACTACAATGTTCACGGCACAAAATTTTCCGATGACGGCGAAGCGCGCGCGATCCCGAATCATAAGGGGATCTTTTATCGCTATAAATCCAATCACAAAGATGGCAGTATCAAATATTTCTCACAACAGGGACTCATTGTCATTGAAGAGGATCGCTTCGGAAATTTTATCCAGTTTGACTATGAACAACCCATCGCATCGCTTAAATCAGCTCGTTTAAAAACTTTGACTGATAATTATGGTAATCAGTACCGCTTTGACTATGTCCCGGGTGGTCTCACCTTAACAGCACCGGACAACAAAAAAATCTATGTGTATTTCAATAAAAATGGGGTCGAGGCAATAGAAAATGCCATGAATCAGCGTACCGAATTTAAATACGTGAATTTTGCAGGACGAAACCTTCTAAGAACGATAGAAACCCCCAAAGGGTTAATGACACAAATCAGCTATGACACCATCAGCTACTCCGTCGGCAGTGATAAAAAACAAATGCCCGTTGTCGCCCTGCTTGAAAAAATGGATTTAGCCAACGATAAAAAAATTGAAGAAACGCATTATACCTACCCAGAAGACAATAATTTTACCGGCTACCCGATGTACAGC
>CAKMZU010000466.1:1848-2078 GCA_929200485.1 uncultured Gammaproteobacteria bacterium
GGGATAACCTGATGGATAGCCAAAATAAATCTTATCGCTATTCGGTTGAAATTTCTCGCAGTGATTTAGTTGGCAGCCTGCCGCAAAATAACCGCAAACGGTATTATTATAATTACCTGCATTTACCAACGGAGGTAATCACGTTAAAAGATGGTATCCCCCACCTTAAAACCACTTATGAATACAGTATTTCACCATTTAAATACAGTCGCTCAACCAACTATGACAAA
>CAKMZU010000467.1 GCA_929200485.1 uncultured Gammaproteobacteria bacterium
TTAGTCACCACAACGGCTTCATCAGCAAAATACAACGCCATTTGTGCCCCTTTTTCAATACCTGCAGGTGAATCACAAATAATGTAATCGAATTTTTCTTTAAGCTCTTCTAAAATGCGCTCAACACCGTCTTGTGTTAAGGCATCTTTATCGCGGGTTTGGCTGGCTGGGAGAATATAAAGCTGTTCACAACGCTTATCTTTAATTAGCGTTTGATTGATATTGGATTCGCCATTAATCAGATTGACAAAGTCGTAGACAACACGGCGCTCACACCCCATGATCAAGTCAAGGTTTCTGAGGCCGACATCAAAGTCAATAATGACCGTTTTAAATCCTTTAAGAGCTAAACCTGTTCCAATAGCTGCACTGGTTGTTGTCTTCCCAACGCCACCTTTTCCTGAGGTAACTACTATAATCTTTGCCACTGGCAGGCTCCTTGCAATATAGAATACACAAAGTATTCACTATAGTGATTTGACAATCAAGTTTTCATCTTGCAAAAGTATCTGAACAGAGCTTTTTTGATGCTTTTGAGGAATATTATCCGACAACTGAAATATTCCAGCAACACTGACTAACTCGGCCTCCAGGTGCTGACAAAAAATTCGAGCATTCATATCCCCTTTGACGCCAGCCAATGCACGACCACGGAGTGCACCATAAACATGAATATCGCCATCAGCCAGAACCTCTGCTCCCTTATTGATATTTGAAATGATCACAAGGTTCGCATTTTGCGCATAGATTTGCTGGCCTGATCGCACAGGCTGATCAATAAACTTCGTGGGTCGCATCGAGGGTGCGGGGGTTACAACACTTGCTTCCGTCGGTAATTCTTCTGATGAAGGTTTTGAACTTATTTCCTTTTTATCTGATCGACTGATGCCTTGAGGGTTATCCCTGACAATCTCATCCGATAGAATTGCGAGCCCTGTTTCACTGAGCATATCTGGATCTGAAACACCTTTGAAACCAATCGGCTGAAGACCTGAATCAAAACACAGGTTGACCATTTCTTTAAGTTTATGGCGATCCAGGCTATCCAATATTGCTCGAACATCCATAATGACAGGGCTTCGACTAAAGAAAGACGGCGCTTTGGCAATCTTTTCTTGCAATAACTGTACAAAAGATGAACGATCGTAATGATTTAACTCAATGACGATTGAGGTTAGAATATTACCTTTTAAGTGAAAACATTCTTCAGCCATAAAACAACCTTTTTATTTTAGAGGTGCCCTCTAATTCCCTGGAACAAAATTCTGGAACAAAAGCACCCTTGAAAGAACCTAAGGGATACTTGTACCCTATTCTGATAGCAGAATTAAAACATCAAAACTCATCGGGTCACAAGTTATCATTAAAGGTAATTGAAAAACACACATTCGCAAACTTTGAGCTTTCTTTAAGAAAATTAATCGACAAAATGGGTAAAACTTCGCCTAATCTCATCATATTCAACAAGCCCTATCAGGTGCTTAGTCAATTCACGGACAATGAAGATCGTGTCACGCTTAAAGGCTTCCTGGATAAATTTCCGGGGTTTTATGTCGCAGGCCGATTGGATTACGACTCTGAAGGGCTATTGTTATTAACCAATGACGGAAAGCTTCAACACAAAATCAGCCAACCAAAATTTAAATTGCCCAAAACCTACTGGGTGCAAGTTGAGGGAGAAGTAACAGCTGATTCCTTATTGCAACTTCAAAAAGGGGTTGAACTAAAAGATGGGAAAACACGCCCAGCAAAAGCCAAACAAATCAAAGAACCGAATATCTGGCCGAGAACACCCCCCATCCGAGAGCGAAAAAATATCCCAACCTCCTGGATTGAACTCACCATTACTGAAGGAAAAAACCGGCAAGTGCGGCGAATGACCGCCAAGGTGGGTTTTCCAACCTTACGCCTTATTCGCGCTCAAATTGGGCACATCAAACTGGAAAAATTAAAGCCAGGCGAATACCAATTGACAAGGCTACACTTGTCTATAAATCATTGACAGAAATGCTTTAAAATAAAGACCCCCCCCCCGAAAATATGGGGCGATAAAATAAAAAAACACC
>CAKMZU010000468.1:0-512 GCA_929200485.1 uncultured Gammaproteobacteria bacterium
TCGTTACTGGTTGAGAAGGTAACCATCACCTCACCTACTTTTATGGTTTCTTCGGTGACTTCATTACTGGTACCGCCTGTGCCATCGGTGCCATCGGTGCCATCAGTACCGTCTGTACCATCAGTGCCGTCAGTATTTGTCGTTTCTGTATTTTTCTTTTTCTTCTTGCTGTCACAACCAGACAACAGTGTCAGCGACATAAAGATGGATAAAACAAGGACACATAAACGGATTTTACCTAAAAGGCCAAAACCAATAGTGAACCCCTGATTAGAGGATACTGGTTCCATATTCTCACCTGTATTATTTTTATAAAAAAGGTTTTTTTAAATTATAGATGAGTTAATTTAGATCAACCGATTAGTACCGAAACCATTGATGCATTGTAATGAAAAATGCAAAAAAGAACCTGGAAAGAGGAATAAATAGAGAAATTTATTTAAAATAATTTTTTATACCCGTAAAAATATTACAATGATAAATACTGTCATTTTTTAAAAGTATAAATTAAA
>CAKMZU010000468.1:522-2064 GCA_929200485.1 uncultured Gammaproteobacteria bacterium
AATTCAGGCATAAAAAAACCACCCGAAGGTGGTTCTTAATTTGGCAATAATAGCATTATTTACGTTTAAATTTACTCTTAACTTTTTCCCAAGCTGAAGATATTGCACTTGGGAGATTCGCCCTAAAGGTTTTGAACCGTTGAACACGAGCTTCCCAACTACTACGAGCTGCTAGATATTTGTTGCTTGGCACAAGTTTTGTCACTTCATCCAAATTAAGTTTCTGAGGAGTAAACTGTGAATTCCGAAGTGTATCCAATGCTTTTTTAGCCTCTTTTACCCGTTCATTTTCATCTCTCAACTGAGTTGCTATATCATTTGTTTTATTTGTATCTGCAGCATCCGAGAAAACAACATCTAAAAATTTACTGTTGTCTACTTCAAGAGCTCCGCTTTTATTCAGGGAAGCTATCTTGAACTCTGGACTGCCCGCAGCTTCTTTATTAATAACAAAGATATCATTCCCCACCACTCGAAGAGAGGCTTTATCAGGATTAGTTAAATCCAATTCCACATCAGTAGCACTGCTTGAGGCAGGTACCCCATAGCTAACTTTTGTCAACTCGATATCTGAGTTATCACCTAAGATGAGCCTAACCTTGCCTTTTGTTGCGTCATCAGCTCCCGGCACAAATTCAGCTTTGTTTCTGTGAACTGTTGCTTTACGCATATCATCATTACCAGATAACACTTTACTGGTAAAGGTTTCCTCCAATGATGGCGTACTAGGATCAACAAAGAGTCTTAAAGTATTAGTCGTTGACGACTCCAGGTCGTTGTTAAAACGATTGAAAGGGTCAAAATCGTCTACTTTTTCAGATTCGGTAATTAATGCCTGAGCTTTAGATTGAAGTTCTGAATCAGATTCATCTTTACCAGCAACAAATACCATTCTTGATCGGTCTTTAAAATCAATTACGTCCTCAGATTTATCAGTTTCAAATGCAAAAATACTACCACTTTCCAC
The DNA here is from genome assembly GCA_929200485.1 of uncultured Gammaproteobacteria bacterium. Classification (GTDB taxonomy): domain Bacteria; phylum Pseudomonadota; class Gammaproteobacteria; order Pseudomonadales; family DT-91; genus CAKMZU01. Next base: position 1,490 of record CAKMZU010000468.1, read on the forward strand.
ACCACTTTTCCCTATAACTATTATTCTCTGATTGCCATTTTCAAATACAGAAGTACTTGCCTCATCATTTACTTCGGTTCGTTTCCAGCTTGAAAGATCGATAGGCTCAATTTTTTGTTCAGCTTTATTGTAAGAATAGAGAGCCTGTTCCTTACCATTCTCTAGATAAACAGGGATATCTTCTGAACCATATGATTCTCTGTAAAACTTGGATGTAAATTTACCAGAGACACCAGCAACAGGCTTGCCATCGAAGTCCAGAATCGGTAGGGGTCTGAGGACCTCGCCAGATTCAGCTTTATTACCATCGATATCGACATCCTCGTTATTTTTCTTGAATTTCGCTTCAACAGAGCCGTCGTCTTTTATTATTAATTTGCTAACAACCACATCCTGAGCAGTTGGAATAATGTGCATGCGGCGTGCAACACCGTCCTTATCGGTGTATTTAATCGTATCAAACTCTGCCTCTTCGGCGACTTTAATAGCAAGATTTTTTGTTTTGTTGAAACTGACAACACGATCAATGACATGCGCTAAAAGTGCAGCAATCGCGCCACCAGCAGCCAGACCAC
>CAKMZU010000469.1:0-1793 GCA_929200485.1 uncultured Gammaproteobacteria bacterium
CATACACTCTTTTGGCGGGGGAGTTTAACCGTAATCCCTTAATTTCATCGTACACATACCCCGCTTGAACAGGGCTGCCACCAGGGCTATTGACCACCAAAAGAATCGCTTTAGCTGTCGCTGTTTTAAACGCTTTTCGCAACCCTTTATTAATAGCAGACGCTTCAGCTGGCTCCCCTTCCATAATAGGCCCAGATATTTTAATAAACGCCGTATGATCAGAGGTATGCGGCACAGCCGTTAAATCATCTTCATGACGAGACAAGAGCGAGAACAAAACACCCAAATAAACAAAGGTTAAAATAAGAAAGAAGATTCTCCAGCGTCGTTTCTTTTTTTGTTCCTGGACATTTGCCATCACAATTTTTTCTAGAAGCTGCCACTCTTTTGACTGATTTTGCATAGTCGGCCTAATTATTGATTTTAGACAACAAATTAACCGAAGCGCCTAAAAAAAACCAGTGATAGCCCGCATTAAATTTGACCTACTTAGAAAGAAATTTCACTACTTGCTGCAATTCACTCGGCAAAGGCGCCTCAAGGGTAATTTGCTCGCCACCGGGCAAACCAAATGCTAACTTTGCTGCATGTAAAAACAATCGAGGTTCTTTTCCATTGACAGCCATTAACTTCGACTCATCAGTAAAATATTTTTCATCACCCAATAAAGGATGACCCGCATACTGACAATGCACACGAATTTGATGTGTGCGACCAGTAACCGGCATGGCCTCAATCAAGGTCGCACCTTTTAGCTGCTCAAGAATCGCGAAACGGGTTAAGGAGGGCTTTCCTTTAATTTTCGCCTTAACAATTCTCTCACCACTTGGCAAACTTATCTTATCAAGACCGATATCTACAGCAGTCCTCCTTCTCGGCCAGCGACCAGCTGCCAAAGCCCAATAGGTTTTCTGCATGCGCCTCTCCCTCAACTGAGCATGCAGATAACGAAGCGTTTTAGCATTTTTTGCCAGTAATATGCAGCCTGAGGTATCTCTATCCAATCGATGCACCAGCGCCAATCTTTTAGCATCAGGCCTAAGCTGCTTAACCACTTCAATCAACCCCAACTTAACACCACTCCCTCCATGAACTGCCACACCTGAAGGCTTATTAATTGCAATAATATCGTCACTCTCAAAGATAAAGCTGGACTGTATCTGCTCCTTTAACGCATCTTTCACAAAAGGCGCTGACTTAAGCTCCCGATAAAAAGGAGGCAGACGCAATAAGTCACCTGCTTGCAGCTTATACAAGGGTTTAATGCGTTTTTTATTGACGCGAACCTCACCACTTCGTAATGCTTTATAAATCCTGGACTTAGGCACACCCTTCAAATAAGTAAATAAAAAATTATCCGCCCTCTGACCCGCCTCATCTTCCGTCAAAGTCACCCAAGAAACCTCTGAAAATTTATTATCTGTCACTTATCAACCTTTATTACCTAAACCTGCCCTGTAAAATATTGACTCAACCCACTAAAATACTGGTTATTGATTTAAATCAACATTGGGCGTTTGCTGTAAAAATTAAATACTGCTATATTACTGCGTGGGAAATACGGCGTAATTGATTTCTTCGCATGCATTATGTAGCTGTGCCACCTTGTCTCCAAGCATTCCTTAAAGGCAAAAAAAGGTACTGAAGCGTGTTAAATCACGCCAACAAATGACAGTAAGAATTGACACTTCGCCCTGAACACTTACAAATGATGGCAATCAGCTAGCTGACAATCACAAAAATTTAGTAAACCTCGACTATCATCCTGGTTTTAGTCGCTAGCCTACATATAT
>CAKMZU010000469.1:1803-2054 GCA_929200485.1 uncultured Gammaproteobacteria bacterium
AATGAAGGCACTGTTACTCAACGACTTGTTAACAAACTAACAAGCCATCTGCAAGTGGACAACTAAATTAAAGCGAAGCGACCCGCTGTGAAGTTAATCGGCCATAGTATATCCCAAGACGAATAGTTAACAAAACGCGCCTCAACAATCAGTCAATGATTGATCACTTGTGATAGATATCATTAAAAGAGGCTAGCAAGATTTTGAACACAAAGCAGACGTTTATAAGATTCCTTGTTGAATAAAGATTC
>CAKMZU010000470.1 GCA_929200485.1 uncultured Gammaproteobacteria bacterium
GACTATGCTTTTTACGTATCATCGATTCAATTAAGACTATTAACTCAGCTGTCATCTTTGTTGGCTTATGCGCTTCTTTCCGCCTCTTTTCAGCGAGTTCTTGAGCCTGCTTATACCTTTGTCCTTTTTGTCCTTTGTTTCGATTTAGCTCGCGACTAATGCTGGTTTGATGAACCCCGATTGCATTGGCTATCGCCTGTTGTGAGTATCCTTGCTTGTGAAGAATATAGATCTGACTTCGATCATTTTTATTCAGCTTCCTGTGACTCATTCTTTTGCTTTCCTTTGTCTTGGTAATTTCAGGATAAACCAATGACCAAGTTATGCGGTTAGGTTATGAATCCAAGGGTTGAAAACACCTTGTTTTGATTGTTTTTCGAGCAATTATTGGCTTAGTTAAAATTGAATTGTTTGAAGTTTATTCAGGATTCCTTATACGCAACTCAGGTTAAGTAGATTTACGATTTAAATGAACTTTGAAGCATTACTATCTTCCAAGTGTATTGTTTATGTATTTTAAAGGCGTTTTATTGTGCGTATTTTTTGTATTTTATTTGTCATATTGAAAGTGACCAGCAGTATGTATGCAAAGGCAGGTTTTCTTGAAGCATACGATGGGCTAAGTGAGTATTTTTCGATAGTTAAGCTAGAAGAGATTCAAGATGATTATACTGGGTATGAATTGAGAGATATAACGGCGGTTATTATTGATCCTGAGAAGTTTCAGGCAGGATGCAATAAAGCTGCCATGAAAATTACCGAGGTTGACGCATATGTTAAAGCTGAAGCCAGTGAAAACTACCGGGGCGACTGCGAGATAAAGGGAAATCAATGTTTGGGACATACCAAGCCTGGGGCAGCTACTCGTTCTTATTCGAACTCAATCGCTGACGATAATAATTTAGAGGCTTGTCTAGATAATTCAAATATGAAATTCCTTTCTTATTCTAATCTTGTAGATGGCCATGGTGTCTACGTCGCCGATTTCGCTTTAGGCCAAGGGTATGTAAGAGAGCTAATGGATAAAAAGTTTCCTGAGTTAAAAGCCAATATTCTAACTTGGCTTGTAAGTCTCTTGGAGGATGAATTAAAAGTAAAAAACACTGCAACAATTACCTTGGGCCCCATGGGTAAAAAATTGCCATGGTATATCAATAAAGTAATCTAAAAGCCTAGCTGTAGTTTTGTTGAGTCTATAAAGCGCTTTTGGTCAGTTTTAATTGAGATAAGTCGTTAAGCAGATTATGATTTGAAGACTTCTCGTTTTTTTGTCTGAGTATTCAATGAAAATCGCAATGATTCTTGCAGCATCGGATAACGATGTTATTGGAAAAAATAATCAGCTACCTTGGCATATCCCTGCCGAATTGAAATATTTCAAAGAAAAAACATTGGGTAAGGCCATTATTATGGGGCGAAAAACCTTTGAGTCCATTGGTGACCCGACTAAGCCTTTGCCTAAACGCACCAATATCGTTATTAGTTCGCAGCCAAAACCGACCGTCGTTGACGATTCCGTCATTTGGGTGAATAGTATCGAGGATGCTATTTCGGCAGCTAAAGCGAATTCTCAAAAAGAAGAGATGATGGTCATCGGAGGGGCAACGATTTACGAGCGATTTTTCCCCATTGCGGATCGCTTATATCTTACTCGAGTGCATGCCAACTTTGACGGTGACACTTTTTTTACAGGCTTTCATTCAGCTGAATGGGAGAAAGTTCAAGAAACACCAGTTGCAGCCGCTCCAGACCAACCATATAACTATAGCTTCTATGAGTACAATAGACTTAATAATAAAAATACTATTAAATAAGCGCTTGTCATATAAGTGAAATATTAAGGCGTTATAGTCCGCAGACTGTTCTTGAATAGTCTCTTGAAGGGGCAACTCTCAAGCCTGTGGAGCCTCATCGGCATGTGCCGATATCTCTGCCAATTGATCCACATTAGAATATAAGCAGGTAGTTAGTCTGATGAACCACATTTTATCCGGTTGCCTGCTGGCAATGACCTTGACATCCAGTCTCCTCGTCAATGCCAGTAC
>CAKMZU010000471.1:0-447 GCA_929200485.1 uncultured Gammaproteobacteria bacterium
GTAAGCTTAAGTAGGCAGTCAACAGGTAAGTAAGTTTGATAAATCCATGATCTGTCAGATTTGAATACCAAGCTGCAAATTGAAGAGCCATCCATGCATCGTGCAGTGCAGAGATTTTCCAAAGGTAGGTCACATATAAGGCGACAGGTACAAGAAAACCAAAAAGTAATCCTGTTAGATTTTTTAACAGTATTGATATGGATTGGTGTTGCTTGAATCGAAAACATTCTATGAGTGCTAAAAAGATTCCGGCAATGCCGAAAACGGGCTTGTGGAAGACTGAAAAGGCAACAAATCCCCCTGTGATAAAAAACAAGATAGATTTATGTGCTTTTTGTTGCCGTAAGTTAAATACTGCGAAGGCAGCCATTAACCAGCTCATAGCCAGCATGTCTTTTTGGGCGATATTGTAATAATCGATCGAAAGTGGATAGATAAGTGCAAAGC
>CAKMZU010000471.1:457-838 GCA_929200485.1 uncultured Gammaproteobacteria bacterium
CGATACGAAGATTTGCCGAACTTTTCAGTAAGTAGAATCCTGAAATAATAATTACAATACAGCTAAATAGACTGGCGGCAGCTACGACAATATGCGGGTTGTCAGTGAATATTTGAAAAAATGCAAAGGTAATGCCTAGACCGGGGAGATTAAAATGGAGAATGTCTGTTATAAAATCTTTGCCGTTTAATAACGCGCTACCTACGCTTAACCAGACTCCTTGATCGCGGCCTAAAGGGTAAAGCATAAGAGGGGTATGAAGGATAGAGCAAACCAGCATTACGGTTAATAAATAAAATAAACTTTTCTGGCGTGTTTTAGAGGGTGAACGTTTTATCATATTGTTCATCTATGGCAGAGAGGCGTCGCTTAGATTAGAGT
>CAKMZU010000471.1:848-2040 GCA_929200485.1 uncultured Gammaproteobacteria bacterium
TGGTGTGATTAAGATAACCAGTATGACGGTAGGGAATTCTCGCAGCATCTAATCGCTGCTTGACGTATCCTCTTGCAGGTCCACTAAGAAGAACGAAAACCGGTTTTTCTTTGGCAACCTTTTCAATAGCATCACAGAACACATCAGGCCCTTTTTCAAGTTTAGGCTTCACGCCATCCTTCCAGCCAATGGCATCTTTTTGAAATGATCCAATGACAAAAGCGTCTTCAGGAATGTTCAATAACTTACGCTGACGGTTTTTTTCTTCTGAGGAGGTGGGTTTAAAAGCATTTAGATCAACACCTAGCGGGATGAGATGTAGCTTTTCTAAATTAACGCCATTATCTGCCAGTGTATCAAGGGTGAATTGACAAGTTGAGTGCCACTTATTCACCCGTTCATCCATTTGAGGAATTAATGATATTCGGTGATCATTTTCCAAGATATGATACCAGGTCATAATGATAGGAATATCAGATTTGGGCCATTTAATTTTGCCTTTTTTATTTATAGCATGAGAAATGCCGCCATAATGAAAAACACCTTTTTCAATGCCTAAGTGACTTGTGGTGATTTCTGCAATAGGCTCAGGTAAATTATTAATAATTTGGCATGCATCGTAGTGTGTAGACCAGTTACCTCCAGTTGAATAATATCTAACTACCTTATTGGATTTCATGTTTTCTTTGCCGATGCGATGTTCTTTTATTCTCTGCTGGAGTTTTCGTATTGCTTTCATTGTAAACTGTTAACCATTTATATATCTGACTATATATAAAAGCATTATAAATAGATTTCGTAATAAATTCTAAGACTTATTCCCTAGTTAACGTTTAAATAACACCCGTTACTTAGGTTTATCATTGCTGAATACTTGAAGATGGCTTTTAGGAATTTAGAAGGAGAGGATTCAAGCGGATAATTTTGCAAAGTTCCGCAAAGTCTCATATCTGAAAGAATTAGAATTTATATTCTAATACAGTCAAGTTATTGAGAGCAGTTTAACATTTGCTGCTATGAATTTAGTCAAAAAAAAAGTATTCTATAACTTGTTAATATAAAAAAATAAAACTGATATGGGATTTCGGTATGAAGCAATTAGGTGTTCTCGATAGCGCTTTCATTAACATGGAGCATAAAAACGTTCCTCAGCACATTGGGAGCTTTGGCATTTATGATCAGTCAAAGGCAC
>CAKMZU010000472.1:0-255 GCA_929200485.1 uncultured Gammaproteobacteria bacterium
GCCTTAGTAATGCTCTTATGAATCGATCATTTTTTAGTGCCATGTCCACTAAACCTTTACTATTTTTGTTGTGATTTTGTTGCGATAGAAAAGCTCACAGTATGAACGCAAGCCCCATTCAATACAATACATAGGGAAAACAATAGAAGATATGCACATTCAAAATACAGGACGATTGTTTTGTTATTTTGGATACAAAACTATCGGCATAAAAAAAGGCTTACCCCCATAAAGAGTAAGCCTTTATTTCTATAC
>CAKMZU010000472.1:265-1327 GCA_929200485.1 uncultured Gammaproteobacteria bacterium
GACTAGACGTCAAGAAAATCCAATATGCCGTCTGCCGCTTGACGCCCTTCCCATATTGCCGTAACTACAAGGTCAGAACCTCTCACCATGTCGCCTCCAGCAAAAATCTTACTATTGGTGGTTTGGAAAGCAAAGTCTTGCTCTTCTGGTGCAATGACACCTTTCCAGCTATTCACTTCAACACCATGGTCGTTTAACCACTCAGGTGGGTTCGGCTGGAATCCAAAAGCAATAACCACTGCATCAGCATCAATAACCTGCTCGCTTCCTTCTATAGCAACGGGGCGCCTACGGCCATTTTCATCGGGCTCACCAAGTTGTGTCTCAACAACTTTAATACCAGTCACATTGCCGTTTTCGTCTGCAACAATACCCAGTGGCTGGCGATTAAAAAGAAAATCAACGCCTTCTTCTTTGGCATTTTTCACTTCGCGCCTGGAGCCTGGCATGTTGGCTTCATCTCGACGATAGACGCAACTGACTTTCTTTGCTCCTTGTCTAATAGCAGTCCGGTTACAGTCCATCGCAGTATCACTACCACCAAGAACAATAACTTTTTTGTCTTTAAGATCAACAAAATCTGCTTGCGTCTGCTCAAAGCCTAAATTATTTTTAATGCTTCCTATCAGATAAGGTAATGCTTCATAAACTTGTGGCAGTGATTCACCCTCAAATCCACCTTTCATATAGCTGTATGTTCCCATCCCTAAGAAGATTGCATCATACTTCTCATCAAGTTCTTTAAAACTGACATCTTTGCCAACTTCAGTGTTTAGATGAAAGCGAATGCCCATACCCTCAAACACTTCACGACGATTCGACATCACCGATTTTTCTAATTTGAATTCAGGAATACCAAATGTCAGTAGGCCACCAATTTCAGGGTAACGATCGTAAACATCCACATCAATACCTGCGCGAATCAGAATATCTGCACAACCTAAGCCTGCAGGCCCCGCCCCCACAATAGCGACTTTTTTACCGACTTTTTCGACGTGAGAGAGATCAGGTTTCCACCCCATAGCAAATGCAGTATCAGTAATATATTTCTCAACATTACCA
>CAKMZU010000472.1:1337-2038 GCA_929200485.1 uncultured Gammaproteobacteria bacterium
GGTAAGGTGTTGGTTTTATGGGTTAGCTCTACCGCTTCCAGAATATTGCCTTCAGAAGCTAACTTTAGCCAGTCAGGAATGAAGTTATGTACAGGGCACTTCCACTCACAATAAGGATTACCACAGGCCAAACAGCGATGAGATTGCTCTTTTACCTCTTTTGGCGTAAAAGGCTCATAGATTTCGACATAATCCTTTTTTCTAACCTCAATGGTTTTCTTATTAGGATCATGCCGCTCAACATCGATAAACTGAAATGGGTTATTTAATGGCTTCGTCATTATTATCTCTCTATCGATTAAGCTGCTTTACTCAAATTCGCGAGCAACTTTTCTAAATTTGCAGCTTTTGGCTTCACCAACCAGAACTTATTAATGAAGTCATCGAAGTTATCTAAGATTTCCTGCCCCCAGGCACTACCCGTTGCAGTTACAAAATCACTGATCATTCGATGCAGGTGGTTTCTGTAAGGGCCAAATGGCTCAGAGGTAATACGGGTAATTTCTACCAATTCCCCGTTTAATTTATCGGCAAACGTACGATCTTGATCCAGTACATAGGCAAAACCGCCCGTCATACCCGCACCAAAATTAACACCCGTTTCACCAAGAACCGTCACCACACCGCCAGTCATGTATTCACAGCAATGATCGCCCGCACCCTCAATAACGGCTGTTGCGCCTGAGTTTCTCACAGCAAAA
>CAKMZU010000473.1 GCA_929200485.1 uncultured Gammaproteobacteria bacterium
AATGCAAACGCGTGAAGCTAAGGAAATATACAGTAAGCGAAAAACCATTGTGGAGCCTGTTTTCGGGCAAATAAAAAATTCTGGTTTTAAGGGGTTTAGCGTTCGCAGTAAGAAAAAGGTTGAGGGTGAATTTTCGCTGGTATGCGCAGCGCATAATTTCAACAAAATGATCACGGCAATGTTTAAGGGGTTAGTGCGTCCAGATGAAGCAAATCGTTCAAAATACAAGCAAAAAGCAGCCTGAAAGCCGCTTTTTTCTTTTAAAGACCAAAATAATTGACTGTTTTTTAATCATTTTGCTTTTTTGACAATATAGCGGCGAATCATGAGTTTTTTCATTGGGTGTTCTTGGACACCCTCCTAGAGCCAGGTTTAAGGAGCCAGCCGGGTTATCTTCCAGGTATTGCCTTCTTTGAGGTAAATAAATCGATCGTGCAGGCGGTGTGAGCTGCCCTGCCAGAATTCAACACTCTCATAAGCGACGTTATAGCCACCCCATTCTTTAGGTATAGGGACCTGATCCGGGAATTGTTCTTTGAGTGCCTCGACTTTATCCAGTAAGACTTGTTTATTTTCTATCGGATGGCTTTGATGGCTTGCAGCTGCGGCTAACTGGCTTTCATAAGGGCGGGAGTGAAAGTATGCCTCATTTTCTTTGTTTGTTAAGAGCGTCGCTTTACCCGTAAAGTGAATCTGTCTTGCATGGATTGACCAATAGAACAGCAGGCTCACTTGATTGTTGTTGGCAATATGCTGGCCTTTGCGGCTATGGTAGTTGGTGAAAAAGATCAAACCATCATTGGAGATTTCTTTTAATAAAACAACACGCTGAAAAGGCTGGCCGTTAGGATCAACGGTTGCCAGAACCATTTTATTGGCTTCTTCAAAGTTATTGTTTTTATCCTTGGCTGCATCAGCAATCCAGCGTTCTGCAAGCTCAAGAGGGGTTGAGGTGAGTTCTGCTTTATCTAAATGCCCTTGGTACTCATTGTGCACATCATATAGCTTCATGGACTCACCTATCCTCTTACACTTAAATAAGGTTAGCAGGTTAAGACAGTGTGGGTTGAATAGCCTGCAGCGTTTGTTTAAAAGCTTTAGGGGAGCCGGCAACAATGTTCCCCGTTTTTAAGTAATTATTTCCGCCTGCAAAGTCAGACACTAACCCGCCTGCTTCGAGCACAAGTAATGCCCCAGCGGCTTTGTCCCAAGGGTGAAGATAATCCTCCCAGAAAGCATCAAGTCTTCCTGCAGCAACATACGCTAAATCCAGCGCTGCAGCGCCAGCGCGTCGAATGCCTGCGCTGCCAAGGGCTAGTCTTTCTTGTATGGCCTGGAATTGTTTCATTCGTTCAATGCTTGCTGTACCGAAAGGAATCCCTGTGCCATATAAAGCCTGCTCATGATCAAAATTAGGCCTTACTCGAATTCTGCGACCATTAAGTTGCGCACCTCCACCGCGAGAGGCGGTATATTCTTCACGTTTGATTGGATCGTAAATGACGGCATGCTCAATGCGATTGTCTTTCATGCAGGCAATTGAGACAGCAAAGTGGGGGATGCCACGAATAAAGTTGGTTGTGCCGTCTAATGGGTCAATAATCCAGGTGTATTCGGCGGTCTCTGGATCACCGATAGCTGCCGATTCTTCTGTGATGAAAGCTGAATCAGGGTAGGCCTTTTGTAAGATAGAGACGATCTCATCTTCTGAAGCCTTGTCGATTTCAGTAACAAAATCTGAAGGTGTTTTGCTGGTGACATGCACATGATCAATATCTTCAAAGGCACGCTCAATTAATTGACCTGATTTACGCGCTGCCCGAAGCGCCATATTAACCATAGGTTGCATGGAAAAACTCGACTTTACTTGCTGGAAAAGGGCGGTATTATAGCGAAATTTTTCTGAAATAATATGAATTTCTTTTTGAATGGGTAATCCTTGGTGCTTGATAAAATCCGCATAATACTTGTAAATACCACCCACCCTGGGAATATTGGCGCTACAGCACGTGCGATGAAAAATATGGGGCTGTCG
>CAKMZU010000474.1:0-657 GCA_929200485.1 uncultured Gammaproteobacteria bacterium
TCCCTGCATCACTCACTTCAGACTTACCGGAGAGAATATCTGTCGAAGCTTTAAACGCTGAAATTATACTTGATAATGCTGCTGATTCCTGGGCTAAATCAATGACATCATCTTCAGATAAAGAATTAATTGTTTGCTCCATATCCTGCGTAATTTCTTTGTTAGAAAAACCTGAAGTTTCAACATTATCAAATAAGTCGGCCACTTCTTTCGTTGCAATCACCTCGATATCCGGATAGCGATCAAAGTGATGATAAATACCATACTCACTTTGCAATGCCTTTAATTGCATTTCATTGATAACTTCACCCTTTGCATTAAGTATTTGTATGTCTGCACCAGGGTGATTTGTTTCTTCAAATATTCGCGCAGTAAGGCCGTTGTCTCTGCTATTAAATTCTTCAACAAATAATAGCTCATGAAATATACCCTTGGCATTGTTAGCAACGCCTTTTAGCCCCTCATCGTCATATTCTCTTAAAATTGACCCAAGTTCGTTATTGGATAGATCAGCCCAGTCACCTTTCATTCTCTTTAAGGCTTCGATTGCCATGTTATTTTCATCTGTGCCGCTGATATCCAGTTTCGCCATTAATGCATAGATCATTCCTCCTATTACAAATGCCGGAGCTTGATTTGGGCATGGGTTATATTTTT
>CAKMZU010000474.1:667-2024 GCA_929200485.1 uncultured Gammaproteobacteria bacterium
CAGCTAGAGCATGTTCCTGAAATAATAACTTATGCTTAGTATCCAATTGATTCAAAATCTCATTTTTGTTCTCAATTAATAATTTATGTAATGGATAAAGAAAATTATTCAGGATTGACTCTGCTTCGTCTCTTTGTAGATATAGTTTGTCTAAATTCGACTCATATTGACTATATAGTTCATCAATTGCCGCTATAATAAGCCCAGTACTTTCAACGATTTTTTTCTCTTGATCAGATAAACTTTCAATTTTTCTAGGTTCAGAGCCTAAAGCTTTATAAGTCAGTACGCCAGCAAGAATAGATAAACCGCCTGTGATTACTGAACCGGCAGCCATACCTCCTCCAACTAGACTACCCACCCAGGCAAGGGTAGCATTAGTTGCAGCGGCACCCGATAACGTTGCAATTGCCGTACCCGTCCCCGCAGCGCCAAATGTACTTACTAATGTAAACAAACCTCCAACAACACCGATACCCGCAGCTTTAGACAATACAGCTTTACTAAAGTTTTCAGCAATGACCTCAGACTCCCCTTGACTAACCTGTAAAATGCAAGCATTAAGATAAACTAGCTCAGCCCTTGTATTGTCTAGAAGTTCATGAGCCGATGCCGGGGCATAGTACTGTTTAATATGTCCTCTGACTGCACCGTACCCAAGTATTAGTTTATCGCTTGTTCCTTTGAGTGAATCCTTAATCCCGACATCATCGACACTCTTAGATAATGGAATAAAAATCACATCATCAACTTTTCCTAATGCGACTATTATTTCCTTCCACACCTTGGATTCTTTGATACTTCCTTTCTGACGGGATAGTTCATGTGATATTTTTTCTAACACTTCCTGCGTTTTGACATCTATATTATTTTCTTGGATTAATTTTTTAAGGTCATCTTTCATATTCTCATATGTGTCAATAATACCAGTTTTTTCTTCTATAAATTCTCCTGCTTTACTCGTGTAAGTTTTACATACATCTATTGCTTCTCCAATTTTTATTAAAAATGCAGGTTTCTTTTTCATAAATATAGCCATATTGAAAATTATCAGATCTATAAGAATGACTAACGAATTCCATTATGGTTCAAATATAACAGAGCGAGTTTTATGGCGACCTTTCGGCATCATAGCTCAACCATTAGAATGTAAATTGTTTTACTAATTGCAGCCTTAGCCGAATGAGGATGCAGTCCTGATAAAAAAGACCGTACGTTCCTCTATAGCTGTTGCTGGGCTTGAACGAGCTGAACCTCCACCACAGCTTGTTAAAGCTATAGACGCAATTAAGCCTGCCATTGCTAGCACTTTCTTATTAATCATTGTTTATACTCTTTAGTTAAAGTTAGTTAAGAA
>CAKMZU010000475.1 GCA_929200485.1 uncultured Gammaproteobacteria bacterium
TTTTTTCTGGGCAGTTGTTAATAATTTAAATGCCATTGCGAGTGTCGTTTGACGATTGCCCTGCTGGAGTGGCAAGGCATCTCGTCAAATGTGGCAAGCCTATGATGCCGATTCGTCACCTTATTCTGTGCCTATGCAGCGTGATAATCTGGCAGGATTGCCACCAGCTTATATAGAAACAGCCGAGATTGATCCTTTACATGGTGAAGGTGTCGCCTTGGCAGAGAAGTTAAATCAGGCGGGTGTTGAGACAATATTGCATGAAACGAAAGGCACTGTGCATGGCTTTGATTCTACCTTAGGGTCTTCGATTACTATTGATAGCATAAAAAGACGCTGCGAATTTTTAGACGCTAAATTGCAATAGCATCAACGCTAAAGTCATTGATGCACATAAAAAAGGGCTTGGCGGACCATTCGCCAGTACCTGACGCTCCCATATTATTTGCTTATGTATGGTGTGTAGGATATGTCTTACAAAAGGGTGCGCTTATATCCTATTTTGCCGCGCTGGGTTTTTATTCATAATGCAAACACTAGGAAATACAAGCAATGGATGCTTACAAAGACTGACTGGAAGTCAGCAAGGAATGGCAAGGATTTAATAAGGTAAGGAACGCCTTATTGCTACGGTTAATAGTCTGAGTTGCTGTTATCCATAAATGGAACTTAAGCACATGCCGGGTTTGCCCCGGCTTTTTTTTGCCTGTCACTTTAGTAGAGCATAGATTCAAAAAATGTTCGTACTATTTCTGCTAGAAAATATCCTGTTAAACCTACCGTTGAAGCGCATATGCGTTTAATTAGCGTACATGAGTAAAATGGTTGCGGATTTATCCTTGATAGAGAATCATGGGTAAAACAGTTTAAAAAGGAATTTTCATGGCCATCGTTGAACCAAGTCTGGCGGGGGTTGACCGCTCCAGGCGATTCCTGAATGATGAAATTCATACAGTAGAAGTACTTGCCAAAGCATTGCCCGATAGCTGCACTATTTTTCACAGTATGGAATGGGTCAATCTTAAAGACACAAAGGCCCACTTTGGGGAGATAGATCTTTGTATTGTCAGCCCGTCAGGCATAACGGTAACGATTGAGCAAAAAAATGGCGGTTTAAAAACCAGCGCTGTAGGTGACTTATATAAAGAATATTCAACAGGAAAGCGATCTTTTCCATCTGAGCAATTAACCAGAACTCGTAATGCTTTGAAGGCACTGTGGAAAAGAGCGCGCAAACGCCATGACCTTAAAATCGTCCCCTTAATCTATTTGCCTGACCATATTCTCAATGCAGCAGCGACAGCCGTTGATGAAACTTTAGTTATCGACGCAACAAGAAAAGACCAGTTGTCCAAAAAAGTTTCGCATTTATTAAAGCTAAATAGTTGTCAGCCAGATAAGGAGCAAAAAGCGCGTGTACTTCAGTTTTTTAGAAGCCAATTTACTATTATGCCCAGTGTTGCGGCCTTGTTTTCACGCAAAGAACAATTTTATACAAAAAAACAAAGCGAATTAACCGAATTTATCAATGCGCTATCATTTGACCCTGCACATCTATTGATTGAAGGCGGTGCTGGATCTGGAAAAACACAGATAGCTGTCGAGCTATTTCAAAAAGCACTGAATGATGAAAAAAAGCCATTACTACTTTGCTATAACAGGCCTTTAGCAAAAGACTTGGAAGTGGTTGCCAAGAATACGATAGGTGTTATCACTAATGTTGATAGATTTGTTGACGAGTATATGAAGACAAGGGCGATCTATGATTTGGCAGAAGAATCCAGTGGTGACGTTTTCGGTAAGTTGAAGTATTTAGCGCAGACAGAGACGGTGGAAAAAGATTGGCAGTTCGATGTATTGATAATTGATGAAGCGCAGGATTTTACAGAAGAAAATTTCCAATTCGCCCTTCATTTTTTAACACCCAATAGCGACATTATTGTGTTAAAGGACAACCAGCAAAATGTCTACAGCAATGGATTTGATTTTAAGCCAACGGTCAGTCTGAGGCTTGATAAG
>CAKMZU010000476.1:0-243 GCA_929200485.1 uncultured Gammaproteobacteria bacterium
TTCGAGACGTGTTCGAATTTTAGCGCTGATTTGCCGATTATTTTCGCTCATTGGCAGTGCCAATTTCAAATGCCTTTCAGCATCGTTAAATTGACCGATGGCGATGAAGTATTCTGCCCGAGAGCGGTGAACCTCCGAAATGTTTCCTGCCAAGCCTTGAAGTTCTGATAATTGACGCCAAAGGTATGCTGGAGGATGGGGTTGGTTCTTTATTGCTGTGATTAAGCTATTAGCGGCTTGTGA
>CAKMZU010000476.1:253-2007 GCA_929200485.1 uncultured Gammaproteobacteria bacterium
CTTCTTTAGTAAAACGATAGCATCAGAGGCTTTGTTCTGAGCCATTAACAGATCAGCTTTGGCCGTGATGAAGGGAACTTTATGCGGGTTTTTCTGGTAAAGTCTTTCGATAATTGGCTGTGCTTGAGAGGGTTTGTTGTTTGCTAATAATGTAATGGCTAAACCGTAGTCGTTTGCGGTTGGGTATTTTGTTGAGTGGTTTCTGAAGGAGTCTGCCGTCTGAAGAAGGTTTTTGCTCAAAAGCACTTTGACCCTAGCCTGGATCAAGTGAAAATCAAAACTATCACGGTAATTTCTAGTAGGGTAACCGTTGGCTTGAAGGGTGGCATCGCTAATACGACTCTCCGTTAATGGGTGAGTCAATAAGAAACTAATTTGTTGTATATCCTCACGATAACGCATAGATTTCTGCATGACCTGGAACATGTCAGCGGCGGCTCTAGGGTTAAATCCTGCATAATATAGAGTGGATATGCCAATTCGGTCAGCTTCTTGCTCGTCCTGACGGCTGTACTTTAACTGCTGCGCAGCTGCAAGCCCCATACCCGTTTGCAAGGTTGCGATACCAGCATCCGCCTGACCGCTGGCGGCTATAAGCAAACCGCCCAAGAGCGACCCTATGCTTAACAGTTGCTGGCTTTTTTTGCGGGCCAG
Organism: uncultured Gammaproteobacteria bacterium; assembly: GCA_929200485.1. GTDB lineage: Bacteria > Pseudomonadota > Gammaproteobacteria > Pseudomonadales > DT-91 > CAKMZU01. The sequence goes on from CAKMZU010000476.1 coordinate 908, forward strand.
AGAGCGAGCATAGTGTCGTTGAGTCAAGTGACCAATTTCATGAGCAATGACAGAAGCGACTTCGTCTTCGGTTTCCGCCTGAAGAATAAGGCCTAGATTGATCCCTATAATATTCCCGGGTGCAGCAAAAGCGTTAATTTCAGGGTAATTCATCACAACTAAATATGAAGTTTTAGGTGTTAAAGGGCTATGGTTGATTAATTCTGTGCTTAGATTTTGCAGGTAGGCGCGGATAATGGCATCTTCATTGATCGATGCCTGCTGGTAAATAATACGAAGGAATGACTGGCCAAGTTGGTGTTCCTCAATAGGAGAGACTAAACTGCCTGTACTATCGCCTAAGGTGGGTAGATGAATGGCTGAATGATGTAAACTTCTCTCAGCAGCAGTTACCGAGGCAGAGGCTGCGCCAAATACCATGAGTGAGAGTGCGCCGATCATCTTGAGCAACAAAAGGATGGTTTTCGAACGCCAAAGTATTTTCATTTGATTATGATAACTAAATTCACTACCCAACAGTATCCATAAAATGATAGATTCGTTCTCAAACCTAATATTTATAACGAGTCGGGTGGTTTTTATGATTTATCTTGATGCCAGGGGGTTGAGTTGCCCTTTGCCGTTACTTAAAACAAAACTGGCATTAAAGTCAATGGAGAAAGGAGAAACACTGGATGTATTGGCAAGCGATGGCGGGTCATATAAAGATATACCTGTCTACCTTGAGCAAACAAGGCACAAACTTGTGGTTCAAGAAACGCAAGGGGAGGATTATCATTTTGTTATCGAGTGTTAAGCCGTTGTTTGAAGCGTCTCGGCAACCGTTAAAATCAAACCCTTTTGGGGTCACCGGATCAAGTCTCCAGCATGCTTAAAACTTTTCAAAAATGGATAGATAGCTATTTTGCAGAAGAAGAAACCATTGTGCTGGTTTTCTTGCTGTCAGCTTTTTTACTCTTGATGTTTTTCTTTGGCGGTGAGCTTGCGCCGGTCATGATCAGTATAATTATTGCTTATTTGCTACAAGGGCTAGTCGCATTTTTTAGTCGCTGGTGCTGCCATAAATGGGCGGTGACTATCACCTTCGCCATTTTTATGAG
>CAKMZU010000477.1 GCA_929200485.1 uncultured Gammaproteobacteria bacterium
TATCAATAGCGTGCTTGCCGAAAATGTGCTGAGTAGTTCGAAGAGTTATCCCGCAAAGTTTTTAACCGACCATCAATTAAGATATGATCAGCGCCTACCAATAATAAAAATAATGATGTAGTTCCCATGACTGCTGTAGAGCTGAGTATTGTTACTCCCATGTATAACGAAGAAGAGATGATTGATCTCTATTTCGAGCGTGTTCAGGCATCGCTGGAGGGTGTAACAGAACATTACGAAATTGTCTGTGTTAATGACGGTAGTGTTGATTCCACATGGGAAAAGCTTGCTGAGCATGCACAGCGTGATAGTCGTATCAAGGCGATTAACCTTTCACGAAACTTTGGTAAAGAGGCAGCGCTTACTGCGGGATTGGACATGGCTACAGGGCAAGCTGTTGTACCATTTGATGCTGATCTGCAAGACCCGCCAGAGCTTATTCAAACGCTGGTTGAACGCTGGCGTTCAGGATTTGATGTGGTTCTGGCTAGACGCAATGATCGCAGCCGCGATACCTTCATTAAACGAACGACCTCGTCTTTATTCTATAAATTAATCGACCGTATTTCTGATACGCATATTCCTGAGAATGTCGGTGACTTTCGTCTCATGGATCGCCGAGTTGTGGAGTGCCTGAAGCGCTTTCCTGAAAGCAGCAGATTTATGAAAGGTCTTTTTGCTTCGTTGGGTTTTCGCGAGTGTGTGGTGGGGTATTCACGGCCGGAACGTTTGGCAGGTGAGACGAAGTGGAATTACTTTAGACTCTATGGTCTTGCCATTGAAGGCATTGTTTCATTCACGTCTTTGCCCTTAAAACTTTGGTCTTACATTGGTGCTTTCACCGCACTGGGCGCCTTTGTCTACGGCATTTTTTTGATTGTTCGTACATTGATATCAGGTATTGACGTGCCGGGTTATGCATCCTTGATGGTCGTGACCTTGTTTATGTCGGGGTTGATTTTGACATGTTTAGGCATGATCGGCGAGTATCTTGCTCGTGTGTTTATTGAGGTTAAAGGCCGACCTGTTTACCTTGTAATGGATACGATTGGACTTGACCTAAAACAAGAGCAAAAGAGTGATCTTTGATGCTCAAAATCTTATTTGAGCATCAACTCTTTCGTTTTTCTATCGTCGGCGGTGGTGCAACCTTAGTTCATGTGTTTGTTTATTTCGTCCTGTTTGACCAATTAGGCATGATGGCTCATCTCGCTAATGTCATAGCATGGAGCCTGGCTGCTATTTATTCTTATCTCGGTCAACGCTTTTGGACCTTTGGCAAGGTTGCTGTTGCAAGCGAACGTGCTGCAGTCTTACGATTTCTTATCAGCTCGTTGTTATCATTATTGGTAAATGCAGGCTTCGCACATCTTTTCAGTTACCTTTATCCAAGCTTAGTACTCACCCTGCTAGCGATGGGGTTGGTCACGCCAGTGCTTACTTTTGTACTGATGAAATCATGGGTGTTTAGAGAAAACTTGGATACGTTATCGTGAATCGAACCTTTACCCATCCACTTTGGGCTTATTTTTTAACAGCGCTTCTATTGGTAGGTTTTTCACTCTTTTTGAGATCACCTTTTTTTTCGATCTATTCACTGGATTGGGATGAGTGGACTTTCATTCTTTTAGGGCAAAGTGTTTTGGATGGATATCTACCTTACACCGACTATTGGGATGTCAAACCGCCGCTGGTATTTTATGGCTTCGCTGGCATTTTAAAGCTTGCCGGTACAAGTATTGTGGGGGTGCGGTTTGTTGGTGCAATAGTTATTGCTCTAACGGCATTTGCCTGTTATCTCATTGGATTACGGATGATGCGGCCTTTATGGGCTTTAGTAGCAGCTGGCACGTACATTACACTGGCCACACGTTTTTCACCAATGGTGATGTCTGAACATCTGGCTGTTCTGCCGTTAATGTTCGGTATCTGGGCTTTACTAAAAGCAGACGATCTTAAAAAAAGAGCACTTTATTACTGCTTTGCAGCGGGAATGCTGCTAACAC
>CAKMZU010000478.1 GCA_929200485.1 uncultured Gammaproteobacteria bacterium
CTGATTTGCGTCATTAAGCCTTTAGGGGTTTGAATGGTTCGTAAAAGATTTCTTCCGGCAAAGGTGACATAGTTAAATTCTGTTCGTTGACCTAATGCATTGGATATGCCGATAACGCCCTTTTTATTGAAAAATACATGGGTTTTTTTATTGTCAGGAGAACTCAGGACAAGTTCGCCTGGTAAATAGTCAAATTTATATTGATTGCCGTAATTATCAATGATCCGTTTTAATCGGGCAGAGCGAAGGGATAAGACAGGTTTTTCGTATTCAAACTGGATAAAGTTACCAAACCGGTCTTTTTCAATGACAATATGCCCCTGATGGGAGAAATACTTGATACCGCCATCCTTGTGATTGGAAATATACCGATGGAATACACCTTTATGCCCCGGCACTTCTCGTGCTTCTATTTTATCGATAAATTTTGTGCCATGCAGATTGTAATAACGTAGTCCTGAGGCGTAGCCGGTTTCATCAATCCATACATTGTCAATCAGCCAGTCCTGATCGTGGATATGCGCAGATTTCTCCTTGATAAAGTCCAAATCCAGTTGCCATCCATTCGGTAGGCTAAACATGCCTTCTTTGTTGAATCGATAGGTGAGATTCAGCTGGAAATTGGTAACCCGACCCTGAGTCGAAATGAGAGGGTAGGAATAATCAAAGGTGCCGGTTGCGGCATTGACTGATTCATTAAAAAGTTTTGTTTTATTATAGGCTTGTGATCCCGGGTAGCCCCCTTCGGCAAAAGTATTCAGTCCCATGCTGAGCCCAAGAGCCCAGAAACATAAAATAATCATAGTATTATTTATTTTCATAGGTTTTTCCGCGCAGGTTGCAAATAGTTGATCCAGCTCGTTAGTACTCTATGTTAGTACCTTATGTTAGTGCTTTATGTCACTATGATTGTCGGCTGCAGCAGTCGCAGGCTTTTTCCATCGCTTGTTAAATTAAACGCTGGTGGTATGAAACCCTTCGTCAGGAATGATTTCCTCAAGTGTGGAGCGATCCAGACCCTGAAGATTGTCCGTTCCCAGCAAGTCATCAAAAATATTTTGTTCTAAGACAGTATTTGATCCATTCATCCCGGAAAAAATAGACTCTGGTGTAGCAAAAGAACCGGGGGTGGCAGGTGAACGCAACAATTGACTTGCAGGTTCTGGATTCAACGCACTCAAACTTGTCTCGGTGGTAGATGGTGCGCTGGATATAGCAGTATCAGGCACTAAAAAACGAGAAGCTGATGAGGCATTATCTTCAATAGTCTCAACATTAAATGAATACAAAGAAGTGGTTGATGGCGATTGGACAGTTTGTCTGCTTGACGCTATGTATCTGGCCGTTGCGTTAGCTTCTGCTCCAGTGCCAAGTCGAATAGACACTTGACTGCCGTTTGAACTGCCAAGGCTATTATCAACAGAGCCATATCTGCTAAATATGCTGTCTTCTGATCTTGAAGGAAAAGATGATGCGATGCTAACTTCCGCACTGTTTTCGAGGCTCGGTAACGCGGCGCTGTCTGTGTTTGAAATGGTACTCGGGATGTCAGAGAGGTTGACTGTGCTAGGCGTTGCAAAAAATCGGGCGGAAATCCATGGCGCAAGAGAAACCCCCGCTTCAATGATAGAAAGTATGCCAAGGCCTAAACTGGTATAACTCAAAGTCTTGGCACTTGTTTGATACTCTGAGTCGAATAGAGCTTGCGATCCCAGTAACGATAAACCAGAAAAGGAGGTTGTTATTCCGGCAGCAATACCTGCAACTGAAGAAAGTGTCAAAGAGAGCCCACCTGTTGGAATCGAAGCAATAAAACCCAGGATACCCAAGGCACTGATTACCGCTCCAACAGTATAGTTTGTCGCCTGTCTTGCGCTATGCCCAGTCGGGTCAGAAAATGTAACGGGATTGGCATTGCCAAAGGCATAATGGTTATCAGCATGATAGCTGTCACGGCTGATAAACATTTTTAGATCCGGGTCGTAAAAGCGGCTTTGC
>CAKMZU010000479.1 GCA_929200485.1 uncultured Gammaproteobacteria bacterium
TTATGCCTTCATCGAAAAATTTTTTTTTATTTTCTTCGAAAAAAAAACATAGCCTAGACTCCAATTCTGCTACTGATTCAACATCCCCAACGATCTTCTTTATATCTGTCCAAATTTTATCTTCAAAACAATGCCTTAGCCTAAATTTATCTTTTAGGATTACCATTATATTCGTTACAGCATAAGTATTAAGAAAAACAGACTTTTTTTCCCCTTGCAGATGAGGGTGTGCAATTAACAACGAATCAAAAAACAAAAGATAAAGTAAAATAACTTTCCTCAACAGTAAAAATTTACCTAATCTAAAGCGGATATAGTTTGATAAAATGATCATGATTTCTATCCCCCTATAGTAAGAGAAGAAAACAGAACAATAAGTTCATTTATCTACTCACTATTCATAGGTAGAACATTAAGGAATTTAAGACTGTAACCTGGTGAAATAAAGAGAAAATATTCACGCCTTACAACGATAAACTGCGAGCGTCTAAACAAACAGAAAGTAGCTCGGCGTGAATCAGAAAAAGTTTACCTTATTTGTTAATCAACTTCATTCAGCAATTTCAGAAACAGCGTTACATTTGCTCGCCAAATCAACAGGCTTTTGCGAGCGTTTGCGTGATATACCAGCCTCTCAGTTTATTGTTAGTCTCATTACCTCAATGGCAAGCCGAAAGGTTGAAACGGTTGCAGATCTTCAGCGCCAATTTATTGAGCATTCTGGCCAACAAATCAGTTACAAAGCAGCCTATAATCAAGTATCTAAAGAAGCCTTCCCTGTCTTCGTAAGAGAAGTACTTGTGCACCTGATGAATCATTTGGTCAATCAATCATTGCCTTTGATAAGGCAGATAAGCTGTCGCGTTTTACTCACGTTTTTATTCAAGGCGGCAGCTCTTTTGCGCTAATGGATAGCTTGGCGGAAATGTTTCCTGGTCGCTTTAAAGAAATAACTCCCTCAGCGGTATAAATACATGTGACAATGGATTTGCTTGCCGATCAACCCTGTTGTATATCGATATCGCCTGATACGACAGGTGAGCGAGAATTCCTACCATCGCTTTCTGAGTTTGCTGATTGCTTGATGTTGATTGATAGAGGTTACTTTGATTTAAATTGGTTTGATGAAGTTAATAGTCATCAAGGCTGTTATATCGCACGCTGTAGGAATAACGTTAACCCTGTGGTTGACGAAGCATGGCAAGCAGACGGGAAAGCGTTGAAGCATGTGAAGGGCAAATGCCTTAAAAATGTTGCAGGTAAACTCCTCAAGCGTCAGCGTGTTGAGTTTATGGTGCATTGGGGTGGTGATAAAGAACATAAAATAAAAGCACGATTGATTGCTTTTTGGAATGCTGATGAAAAGTGCTACACATGGCTAATCACTAACCTGCCACGAGAAGAATTTACACTCGACGAAGTCAGTGAAACTTATCGTCTTCACTGGCAGATCGAGCTGGTTTTTATGTGTAAGGAATGAAAATCTTACGCCAATCTCCATAAGTTTAATACGGGCAATCCATGGTTAGCGGAGGGGCTGATTTGGTTATCCATTGCGGCCTCAATATTAAAACGGTTTTTATCAAATAAGGTGCAAGATCTCTTTAATACTGCTATTTCGACAAGAAAAGTCTCTATGTGTTGTACAGGATATTTTGTTCAAATGATGATTGGCCTCATTACCGGCGATATGCTTAAAGTAGAGCAAAATGCATTAATGCTGATGAGTTTACTTAGGCAAGAATGCAAGGCGCTCACACCCAAAGCGAGACACAAAAAAAGGCAGAGCAAAAATGGGGTTGAAACCTATTATGGATGCTTAAGGGCACCTCTAAAAATTGCTTTTGGCTTCTGTCAAAAAAGCTATTGGCCTTGTTTCTTAAAATAAATGTTCCATTAAAAGGGATGTCGGATGTTTTTATAGATGCCCCTTCGGGCACTAATTTCAAGGCTTTCAGCTGCGTTGAAGG
>CAKMZU010000480.1:0-1687 GCA_929200485.1 uncultured Gammaproteobacteria bacterium
ATATTATTTGATGATATGCCTAGCTTGAAAATAACGTCGGCTTATTGGCGGTTACTTTTTATATGGGTTGAGCCTTCATTTGGTTTTAGTTTCAATGATAGTTTGAATGCGTTTTATCTAAAAGGTAATTTTGGGCTTGACCAAGACGCAATAAGTGTTGATCCCTTTAGCATAGAAGCACCTGCTTATTCTGATAAAGGATATTTTTAATCCAAAGATACTGACAAAACTGTTTATAGAAAAATTTATGGCGCTATTATCCTTTACAGTAAAAGTTGGTACAATGCTTTTTCAGCTGGGCTGTATATCAATTTAAAAGCGTAAACAATAAAAACTGCACAAATGCCAGCGCAAATGAACTCTGTGAAGAAATTTCAATAAATGGAATTACACTGACACTAGCCGCACGAGCAGTACATAGTCAGATTTAGCAAAAACCGGAATGGGAGGTTTATTAATTAAACTATTCATCATGCCGAAAAGGGTTAACAATAAGAACACTGATTTTAAGGCATTGGGGACTTATTGTTACACTTTAAATATATTCTAATTGTAACGCTTGCGTTACAATTGAGCTAGATTCAGCAAGCACTAGACATAAAGGTTCGCGCTATGAATTTCATTGTATTCCGAAAGATTATTCTAATGGGTTTGATCGGTGTTAGTGTCCTGTTGCATGCCGACACCGTTTGGATTGATGTTCGAAGTTCTTTTGAGCGCTCGATAGATAAAATTGAAGGAGATGTTCATATTTTGCACGAAGAGATTGTTCAGGAAGGAGGCAATTGCAAAATCTAAAAAAATGAGCGAATTTTTTAGCAGAATTATGAAGGATAACAGGGAAGCTTAGCTAAACTTATAGGAGTCAATAAACCATAATGTAGCATCGATGAACCCAGTCCGCCAGTCAGTTTCAAACCTTTGGAATCACTTTCAGCATAATCTCTTCCCGTGGCTTGAAGAAGAGCTCGGCCCCTTATCAAAGAAACAGCAGAAATTGATACAAGTATTTGAGTTAACCAACCTAGATTCTCATATACCGTATTCAGGTAGAGGCAAAGGTAGGCCATCTTTAAGTAGAGCAGCCATTATTCGAGCCTTCATTGCCAAGGCAGTTTATGATTTTCCGACGACAGAGGTATTGTTAGATCATTTGCGAGGCAGCAAAACACTTAGAAGACTTTGTGGGTGGGAAAAAGCGTCAGATATTCCCTCTGCTTCAACTTTCTCCAGAGCATTTGCTGAATTTTCCAGCGCAGAACTTGCCCAAAGCATTCACGCCAAAATCATTGAGGATTATTTAAGTGATCAGCTTGCAGGACATATCTCACGTGATTCTACGGCAATATCAGCGAGAGAAAAGCCGGTTAAAAAAGAGCAGCCTGAGCAAAAGAAAAAGCCGCGAGGCAGACCAAAAAAAGGTGAAGAAAGAATAAAAGAACCCACTCGAATTGAAAGGCAAATTGACGGCATGACACTTGAGGAGATGAAAGCAGACTTACCTGTGGATTGTGATGTTGGCACTAAGATGAATAGCAAAGGGTATAAAACCAGCTGGATCGGATACAAACTGCACATTGATGCGATGGATGGAGGAATACCCATCAGTTGCCTGTTAACCTCTGCATCAGTCCATGATAGCCAAGTGGCTATTCCATTAGCTGAACTCACAGCAAAGCGGGTGACA
>CAKMZU010000480.1:1697-1970 GCA_929200485.1 uncultured Gammaproteobacteria bacterium
TTTAGGGCATGTTCCAATCATCGACAAAAACCCTCGAAACAAAGAGGCAAAGAAAGCTATTGAGTGCGAACAATTAGCAAGGCGAAAAGCAGGTCATAACTACCCTGAGTTAATTCGTTATAATGAACGCAGCACTGTTGAGCGTGTTAATGGACGGCTTAAAGATGAATTTGGCGGTCGTCATTTGCGGGTAAAGGGCTGCGCAAAAGTAATGACACATCTTATGCTTGGGGTGGTGGTACTGACCTCTGACCAGTTAATGCGAATCATCGC
>CAKMZU010000481.1:0-302 GCA_929200485.1 uncultured Gammaproteobacteria bacterium
AACTAAAATCACATGAATATTTCTTGAAATTCACTGGTAAAGAAAAAAAATCCAAAGAGTTGGAAGAGAAGGTCGACGTTTTACAAAGAAAAGTAGAGGAGATAAATGAAGCTCGTAAAGCATCTGCTAAAGAGTATAAAGATGCTATGGAAAAAGCGGATGTAAATATTAAAAAACTTAAAAATGAAGAGTTTTTGCAAAGGGATGAATATACAAAAAAAGAAAAGTATTACTTGCATACCATTGAGGGGTTAAAGGCTGAAAAAAATACCATTGATAAAGTCAATTTAAGTTTAGAAAAA
>CAKMZU010000481.1:401-1959 GCA_929200485.1 uncultured Gammaproteobacteria bacterium
CGACAATTATCGAAACCGTATTAATATTTTAGAGGTTCAACCTTCCAAAAAAATAAATTTATCTACGGACGAAATCGGAAGTCGTAAAATGACTATAGATCTACTCACTGTTAGACTCTCAGAGAAAGAGAAAACGATCGAGGCTTTGACGAAAATGAATCAATTAGCCGATAAGCAGATTATGGTTGCTATCAAGCAATCGATCAATGAAGCGCTGAACTGGTGGGATGATGTGGATGCTGGAAAAAAAGGCGTGGAAAAAAGAGAGGTAGAACAAGAATGTTTAGGCGAAGATATAATAAAGCAACCAGCTGATGGGACGCGTGCAGCGGAGACGAATGAAAAGTTAACAACCCAAAAGGAGCAAATAATTTCAACATTAAAAAATCTAAATACACAGGTATCTAACTATTTTAACAATGAGAATGAGCCCTATCAAAAAGAGGTTGATGGGGTGTATCAAATAAGGCAGGGATCAATAGAGTGCGGCAGCTTACCATCGGCTAGCGGGCAAAGCTGTGATTAGTTTATTTATTGTCTTTATCCTGGGCTGGTCTTTCACCATTCAATCAGAGAAATGGCTTTCTCGATTAAATGATTTATTGGTTAAGCTGGTCTTTTTAATCCTGGTTTTTTTAGGTGCTAATCTTGCCAGTCACCCAGAAGTTTATGAGAAAGCAGATGATATTTTTAAATTAATTGGTGCCTTTTCTATTGCCATTATTCTTAGTAACATCTTCGCTCTTGTTTTTCTCGATTTGATTTTTTCAGAAACAGGTCGACCCATTGAAGATTCAAGTGACTCAGAACATGAGAACTTTTCAGGGCTGCTTGACACCTTAAAAGTTATTTTCTCGTTAGCCATTGGTGTATGCATAGGTACATTCTTTTCATTGGAGGATGAATGGCTAAAAATGGGGAGTAGTGGTTTATTGCATGTATTGTTGTTTTTGGTTGGCGTTCAACTTCGTAGCAGTCGTATTCCGTTAACTCATATATTTTTAAACCCTTTAGGGTTGATGGTGACGGTTGCCGTGATTAGCTCGGCGATGCTCGCTGGTTTTTTGGTGAGCTTGGCTATGGATATACCTGTATCAAAAGCGCTTGCTATGTCTTCAGGCTTTGGGTGGTATTCATTATCAGGCGTGTTAATCGCTGAGAAATTTGGCCCTATCTACGGCACGGTGGCTTTTTGTAATGATGTCTTACGCGAAATTGTTGCTTTTATTTTTATCCCGCTGTTAATTCGTCGATTACCGCTAACGGCCATTGGTATTGGTGCAGCGACGACCATAGATTTTACGCTCCCAATGATTCAAACCCAGGGAGGTAATCGATATGTGCCTATAGCTATTGTTAGTGGATTTTTATTGAGTCTTTCTGTGCCAATATTAATCGCAATATTCACGAATATTTAACGTTTTCTGTACCAAACGGTTAGTCCCGAAATTGCCAAAAAACAGAGAATCAGGGCAATAAAGTCATTAAAGAGTACGCCGCTTATGCCAAATAATCTGCCGCTATGAAGATCAAGAAGCACTTGCTCCCAATCCAGATG
>CAKMZU010000482.1 GCA_929200485.1 uncultured Gammaproteobacteria bacterium
GTGCATCACTGACCTTGAGTGGTGGGGCAGCTGTTACAGCCGGTGTGTCAACGGCACTCTCAGGTGCCGCATTAATGGGGTCACAAGTAGCGATAGATTCCGGTAATAAACAAGCCGCAAAGGCGTTACAGTATTCCAGTATTGGTTTAAGCATAGCCGCTCTTGTAGCAACAGGATTCTCTCTTGCGCCTGTCATGCAGGAGTATTGGGCAGTCGGTTTATTTAGTACATTTAAACACTGGTATGATACAACAAATCTATGGGAAGCGGCAGCTGAAAAGGCTATTGCTGATTCCAATGCCATTACAAATATTGATGATAGTTTTTCCGGTTCCGGTAGACTCATCAGTTCATCCAATCAATTACAAATACCAGGAACGTCAAGGGCCTTAATGGCTGCTGATTCAGTATCTAATGCATCAGCTTCTGTTGTTGGCAGCGATGTACTTCCTGAATCTGTATCCTTGAGTGGCTCAAGCACTTCTAGTTTGTCTTTTGAAATGCCGCCGCCTGTTAATAGGCCTTTTGAAGAATCTAACTTATTTGATATGACTCACCTTCGTAGAAGAAACATATGGCAAAAATTATTAAGGTATAGATTAAACCCTAATTACATTGAGAATACGATTGCTGGGCGAGTTTTAGAGCCACCGCGGGTATTGAATTGGGGTGAACTGCAGACTTTAGATGAAATTGATATGATATTTGAAGAGCTTGAGGATGATGTTTTCTCAACGGAACCAAATGTCCCATAGTATTTTTATGCGGCATGTTATTTTCAATAATCAAAAGTCAATGTTATATCGTTTGTTTACTTAACGTCATTAATCCATACTCGTTGGAGAGCGTTAATGAGTCTGCATTTGATTCAAGTGGTAATGTTTTTCATCGTTTTATTTACCACTTTTGCCTATAGCTACTCTGGCTCTCATGCGTATAATAAAATGTCACTGGAAAAAGTGTCTGTCAATGCCGCAACAGGGACATTTGATTTTTCTTACCCTGTTATTTCCACTCAGGGCATCAGAAAACCTTTTGAGTTGAATCTCACCTACCGTTTCAATAGTAAAGGCCTTTTTGGATTGCCCAATGGCTGGCAGCTGGATTTGGATTACATTGATGGTCAGACGGCAACTATCCACGGACAGCAATGGTTGATCGATCCGCTTTGGCGAGATGAGACGCTGACAGCCTCAGGGCTTAAGTATTATAACCAGCACGGCTCTAAATTTATTGACCAGATTGAGGCTAAACCGATACCTGGTTTTAAAGATAAAACCTTTCGTTTTCTTTTACAGCATAAAGATGGCAGCTTGAGTTATTTTTCACATCAAGGGTTGTTGGTACTCAAGGTGGATCGATTTGATAATGCCATCGTTTTTAACTACCAGCAGCCAGTCAGATCGCTCCAATCAGCACGACTCGACACTGTCATTGATGATTATGGCAATAAATACCGATTTATTTACGCACCGAATGAAATGCGTGTGGTGATGCCAGATAAAAGGGAGATGATTATATACAGTGATAATGATGGCATCATGAAAATTGTTGATCCGTTAACACTGCATACCAATATTACTTATATACAACAGTTTAACCGACATATTATCAAATCGATTGAGTCACCATCCGGATTGTTCGTGAATTTAACCTATAGCAGTATTCATGTTAACAATGATGGAAAAACCCAGATACAGCCAGTTGTTGATTCGCTGGAGAAAATTGACAGGGCATGTAACAAAATTCTTGAGCAAACCCACTATAAGTATTCTACCGATAATAATTTTACAGGCTTTCCCAATTACAGTTTATCGGGCAAAACCGATAATTTAATGGATAGCAATGATCAGTCGTATCGTTATTGGGTGCAGATAACCAAAAGTGATCTGGGAACTCCGCCGAAGTTTCATAGTCAACTATTTTATTACAACTATCTGCATTTGCCGGTTGA
>CAKMZU010000483.1 GCA_929200485.1 uncultured Gammaproteobacteria bacterium
CCTGTAACTCTTTAAGTTGTTTATGCAAAGCCGACCAAGGGGCAACCCCTGGCGCCGGTTTTTTTTCGCTAAAATTTTATATCCAGATTAGGTCAAGACCATTGACCTTTTAAGCTCACAATAAAAATTGATTTCATATACGGTGTGGTGATTTGAAGCAGGTTCAGCCATCATGCCCGTTAACACCTATAAAACCTTATTTCCTATAACCATCGCCGCTTTTTTTACTATTACCATTGTTTATCTTTATAATTTGGATCAGCGCATCCAGAGAATTGAGTCAACACAAGACATTTACACCCATAAAGCCCAGTTAGGTATTAAAGAAAACAATCAAAACCCATCAAAATCCAGCAATAAAAAACCAAGTACAACCCCAATAACTGAATATTTGAACGCTTCAGAGAATACGCCTGAAAACAAACTCATCTATGGAAACCTTAACGCTAGAATCACGCTAACAATGCTAAGCGATATGGATTGTCCTTACTGCAAAAAAATGCACCCAAACCTTAAGAAGCTCGTTGATAGTTCAGAAGGCGTATTAAATTGGGAGTACAGGCATCTTCCACTAAAAAGACATAACCCTTCGGCTACTAATAAGGCAATGCTTGTAGAGTGTGTAAATAAAGCTGAGGGTAATCGTGCAGCCTGGTCAACACTCAATGCCCTTGTGTCTGGTCATTCTATTTCAGATCTAGCTATTGGTGAGCTGGCAACATGCATCGAAAATAACGAAAAAAAGGCTGAATTACTTGAAGATATGCAATATGCTGAAGCCATAAATGTAATGAGTACACCTGTCATTATCGTTACCGATAATGAAACGGGTAAGCAAGGGATGTTGAAAGGGTATAAAGAACCACAACATATTGTGAAGGCTATTGAGATGGTTATGGGTATCTGATCCAAGCCTCACACCTCCTATATGTCAACGATAATATTGATCGAATTTCATTATTCAAAATAGAACCTTGCCAGTTAATATTTGTCACATCAGTTTTTTTGTACCCGTGGAGAATTGAAATGAGCAATAAAGAAACAGAACTAAACTCAATTGTTGTTAGCGCAAAAGAACTTTGTGGTATCGAGAGAGCAATTGTGCTTCATGCGCTGGATTCCGCTCAACTTATACTTAACAAGTCGTTCTTCGAAGCGAAGGACGAGTATTTAGCATTGCCCGAGGTCAATCGACGATCATGGTTGAAACATCAACTTTCACTTCAACTGAGAGAGCTAAGGGGTATAACTAATTTGAGAGATGTTCGTGAGGCGCATGACGTTGATGTTTCAGAACATTTTATTTGGGTGCTCGATGAAATTCAAAGACTTGCAGATGACGCCTTCAGCGAGGCATTTAGCACAGTAATTGACATTCAGGAATCTATGATAATTAGTAAGCCAGTCAAAGTAATCATTGAATCGCCTCAGTATTCGCCATCAATTGGTTACCTTACAAAGTCTGAAAAGGCCATAGAGATGGATGTAAAGTGTAATGTTACAGGCAGGTCAAAATATTTATTCGGATTGAAAGGTAATAAATGGGGAGGAGAAGTAAGCTATATAGATACTCCCCCTCCACACCCCCCTGTTATTCATAGCATAGAATTCAAACCCTCAGAAGAAGGTGATTTTTTCGAATTAAGTTATGTCGAGAGCAATATTTCATACACGGTTGAGCCAGAAAAAATCATTATTAAATAATTACTTTGGCGTGAGTTATGGTGCTTTATTCAGGGTTGTAAAATGAGCGATGGGTCAATGTTCAGAAGGCTTACAGAGGCAGAAAAAAGAAAAGTTTCTGATTATTTCTTTGATCTTGGTCTTTCGCCATCTGAAGCTGGTAATCAGTTTTACGAAATAGAAAACAAGGCTAAGTTAGAAGGTAGGCCGATGATTGATGTCCATCAAGAATTTGTGCAATCC
>CAKMZU010000484.1:0-395 GCA_929200485.1 uncultured Gammaproteobacteria bacterium
CCTAAGCGCTGCTGGCCATTAGCAAGATCTATCAATAATAAAGACGTATCGCCTTTTAATTGTAATTGGGGTGTTAAGACTTTGCGGGCATCAGTGACAGGAGAAAATGCCGAGATGATTAACGACAGAGGTGACGTGACTGACTTCTTCTCGCTACCCTCTTGCCATTGGGTTCTCATCGATAATGAATCTTTACCTACGGGAATGGCAATACCTAATTCCGGGCACAAGTCCATACCGATGGTTTCAACCGCCTCAAACAAGGACTGATCTTCTTTACCCGAGCCGCAAGCTGCCATCCAGTTTGCAGAAAGTTTAATGTCACCTATTTGTGCAATCGGCGCGGCTGCAATATTTAATAACACTTCACCGACAGCCATGCGCGCTGAACTTTT
>CAKMZU010000484.1:405-1922 GCA_929200485.1 uncultured Gammaproteobacteria bacterium
TCAAGGCTAATGGTGTGCGCTCACCCATCGCCATGGCTTCACCTGCATAAGAATCAAAGGCTGATAAGGTCACCGCCACGTCTGCAACAGGTACCTGCCATGGGCCAACCATTTGATCCCTTGCCACAAGCCCTGTAATCGAACGATCTCCAATGGTGATCAAAAACTGTTTACTGGCAACACTTGGCAGGGCCAGCACTCGATCTAGCGCTGATTCAAGAGCGAGTTTTTCTGTGTCAAAGGCTGCCTGTTTAACGCTTTTCGTTTCAAAACTTCTGAGCATTTTTGGTGGCTTACCAAAAAGCACTTCCATCGGCAGATCAACCGGGTTGTTATCAAAATGGCTGTCTGTGACTTTAATTTGTTTAGCGTCTATTGCTTCACCAACAATCGCATAAGGACAACGTTCACGCTCACACAATGCCCTAAAGATCTCAACATTTTCAGGCTTAATGGCTAATACATAACGCTCTTGGGATTCATTACACCAAATAGCCAAAGGCGACATACCTGGCTCATCATTTGGCACGTTACGCAATTCAAATTGCCCTCCCGTGCCACCATCTTTCACTAATTCTGGCAGTGCATTCGATAAACCACCCGCACCCACATCATGGATAAACGCAATCGGATTTTTATCGCCCATTGCCCAACAGCGATCAATGACCTCTTGGCAGCGACGTTCCATTTCAGGGTTTTGTCTCTGAACCGAGGCAAAATCCAGTGTCTCTTCCGATTGGCCTGATGCCATTGACGAAGCCGCCCCTCCACCTAAACCAATTTGCATGGCAGGCCCGCCGAGCACCACTAATTGAGAACCTGCTTCAAACGGTTTCTTTTCAACATGTTCTTCTTTGATATTACCCATACCACCTGCGATCATGATCGGCTTGTGGTAACCCGCAACGGCTTCACCGTCAACCGTCATCACTGAATCTTCATAGGTACGGAAATAACCGCAAAGGTTAGGTCTGCCAAATTCGTTATTAAACGCAGCACCACCAATTGGCCCATCAAGCATAATTTCGAGCGCTGAAACGATACGTTCTGGTTTGCCGTAAGGTTTCTCCCAGGCCTGTTCAAACCCCGGTATATTCAGATTAGATACTGTAAAACCTGTCAGGCCAGCTTTAGGCTTTGAACCTCGCCCTACAGCCCCTTCGTCTCGAATTTCACCTCCTGAACCGGTACCCGCTCCAGCAAAAGGTGAGATTGCCGTTGGGTGGTTATGGGTTTCAACCTTCATCAACAAATGAATAGGCTCTAAATGATAGCTATAATTGCCTGAATGGGTTTCTGGATAAAAACGTCCTGCAATTGTGCCTTTCACAACAGAAGCATTATCTGAATAGGCTGAGAGAACATTATCCGGGTGTTTGGCATGGGTATTTTTTATCATTTTGAACAGGGACAGCGGCTGCGTCTCGTCAACTTTAAGCTAGCTGGCATTAAAGATTTTATGACGGCAATGTTCAGAGTTTGCCTGAGCAAACATCATTAACTCTACATCCTGCGGA
>CAKMZU010000485.1 GCA_929200485.1 uncultured Gammaproteobacteria bacterium
CATTACAAGAGTTCTCCGAAGAAAATAACATAGAGATCAAGCAAACTTTTCTAGGTAATACACAACCTGAAAACAATAGACCCACAGAGATAATTTATGATGTAAAAGAAGGCATAACACACAGACTTGTTGACACCCATGATTTATCCAATTTAGGAAACAAAAAACGGATCAAAGCCGAGGAGGCCTCTTTTTTTCCTGATTTACCTAAAGAATTTGTCGTTAATATTCGCGATAACAAATGGAGCAGATGTCAAATAATAAGCGATCAAGATACAGATCATATAAAAAATATTATCGTAACTGAAATTGATTTTCCACCTGGCTCCCCCTCTCTATAAGCTCCATTAATCTAATAAAAACATTGCCTATCCAGACTGTGAATGATCCGCTGATAGCTACTTTTAAAAGTTAGCATCAGCGAAACATGAATACTTTCCATAGCACAAGAAACATGGTATTCAGTCTCTTATCGACTCAACGCCTCTTGAAGGGTAGAATAACAAACCAAATCAACCAATACGTTTAACCTGCGTCAACTTATACAAAGACGTTCTTGCTCTGCGCATCAAAGCATCATCATAAATCGCCAACCCACAAACAATCAGCAAGCAACCCGCAACAATATTTTCGGTAATTTTCTCGTCATTCATCGTCCCACCCAGAATTAATGAAAGCACTGGGGTAATCAAAGGAATCACAGAAACTACCGCCACACTCACTTTCGATAACAAATAATAATAAGCAACGAACCCGACCAAAGAACCAATAATCGCCAAATATAGCAATGCCCATAAACTATCACTCGATGCATCAATCGGCGCACTGCCATCAAAAATCCACCAGCAAATTAGAAGCCCTGGCAAGGATAAAAACAACGCACCCAAGGTTTGTTCAAGTGCATCGACGTTCAAATCATTATTGGCTTTTTTGGTTAAGACTTGAGACAAACAAAAAAACGTATTCGATACAAGCATCAAACCCAAACCCTTCATTGCATCCGCATCAATAACCACATCATCCATAAATATGGTTATTGATCCTGCAATTGCCAATCCTAACGCCGTTAACTTATTCCACTGAAAAAATGATTCTTTCAAAATCACCCAAGCCATAAAACCACTAATTACAGGCGTTAGAGAAAACATCAACGCCACAAGGCCCGAACTGATAAAAGTCGAAGAAAAATAAACAATGGACATGGTTGGAAACAGCGCAACACTCGCTGAAAAATAGACTGGCATATTTTTTAACTTTAACGCTGATTGAGGACGAAAAAGCGCAACCGCAAGACCTGCTAAGATAAAGGCAAGCAGAATACGAAAGGCCACAGCCGAGACATTACTCATGCTTTGATGGCTTATTTGAATAGCCAATGGCGTGGTTGACCAAATCGCCAACACAGTGATAAAAGTGATGATAACAGGCATGGTTCTCCTAACTCCTATTATTCGTCCATTAATGAAACCTAAGCCTGCAAAAAAAAACCGCAGACTTGGCTGCGGTTTTTTTATTTAGTTGCTCTAACCCAGCCTTAACTCAAAACGCAACCACCCACACGAGCGCGCGCATACGAGTGATGCGTGCAGCTATCTTGTGAGCAGCATGAGTTAAGAGGGAGGTATAAAGCATAATTATTTCCTAATGTTTCGCATTAATATACAAACAGATTCTTTATGCGTCAATCATAGATTGCCAAGAAGAAGTGAATTATCCATTTATTTAACAGTCGAGATATGATTTTTGAAAAAATTTCATCTGGCCTAACCTTTTATTTCTGAACTTAATCAAAAACCCACCAAACCCATAAATGATTTCGCCTGATGGTTTACTGATACTCGGTAGAAAAGTATGAGGACATATAAAATGGCACATCTAAAAATTGCTTTTGGCTTCTGTCAAAAAA
>CAKMZU010000486.1 GCA_929200485.1 uncultured Gammaproteobacteria bacterium
GGCTTTTTATGTTGAACCTGTTGAGGGCTACTCTTCAGAGTTAACGAAGGGGCATATCAGTGAAGACGATAAAGCCAGTGATGAAGGAGAGCAAAAACATTCATTAGAAGATGAGACTGATCTGGAAAAATCAAAGAACGCTGTTGTTCAGTATGATGAAGCGGTAAAAGAAACGCCTGAAGAAAACGCGCAAACCCTTAAAGAAAATGCTTCTGATAATCAAGCAGATGTGTCATCTGATGCGAGCGTTGAAAAAAGTGTAACAGAGAAACCCTTAGATCAATTTAAAAAAGGTAAAATAGAACATATCAATGGCAATCTCATTACAGTGAAACTAAAAAATGAGAGTGTTGTGATAGATAGCCACTTAATTCAGATTACCTCTCAAGATGAAAAGCTAGCTATTGATGCTAATTCCTTCCATTTAGGTCAGCAGGTGTATTTAAACGAAGATACATCCGTTGTGCGGCTTCTGCCTTCAAGATTTATGGTTCAGGTGACTGATTTTCAGGATAAAAATGATCGACATGAGATTCTATTAGTCAACGGTTTGCCAGCGGGTAAAGTATTTTTAACCCAAGATTTTGTTTTTGATAAGTCATTTGTGGATGCGCTTGGGTTTAATCCACCATCCAATGCTTTGTTGGAAGTTATTGGCTATCATCACAATGGTATTAATCCAAGTTTACAAATTCTGGATTATCGATATCTATTAATTGATCAGGTAAAACTTTCCTTGTCGTTTCAAAAAGGGTTCACACCGGTCTTATTAAAAAGTGAGGTCGATGGAAAGTCTTTCCTTTCTTTTACAGAAGATACCTTGAAAAATACGCAGGCTTTTTTAACGATTGACGAAGTCAATGTGCCCTTAAAAAAGCCTTTATCTCGTATTGAATTACCCTCAGAAAGTAATTATTTAATTAATGTCCAGAACGATCAAGCGCAAACAGAGATAAAAACCAGTACATCGACATCCATGTACGAAGATCTTTTGCGTTTGTCACTTAAAAATTCACTTGAAACTATAAATGTCTTTGGGCGCTTTGATGCCGTTGAGCAAACGTTAATTAGCCAACACTTTTCGGTGAATATGAAGGTGTTTGATAAAACACCAGAAGTACCCGTAGTAGAAATTTCGAGAAATGAAGATGAAAAAAAGCATGGGTTAATCAAAACCGCAACCATCAGCTTTGGTGCAATCGCAGGTGGGGCCGCATTACTCTATTTAGCTTATACACTTAAAAAAACCCATGAAGCAGCCGTTAAAGCTATTGGTGAAATGCCGATCGAAGAAATGAGAGAGCTAATAAAAAATACAGGCAAGGCGGTTGAGAATCTTGAAAATAAATTGACTGCTTTGGATGTTGATTCGATAAATTCAACTTTCAAGGCGGCGAACACCACGCTTAACGAATTTAAATCAGGTGATCTTGGGTTTCGTTACAATCGTACGCAAGGTGTTCATGTAAAACCAAGAAAACCCAAGTAAGATAATAAGCAATCCAGCGTAATTCCAAAATATTTCCCCATGTGTTACCTGAATTCTCTTTAGTAAAATAGTTATCAAGGCTTTTAATTTGAAAAGCCTTCCCTTTTTTCTGTTAAGCTTCATACATTGAAAAAGCCCTTTTCAAGCATTTCTTGTTCAAATTTCCTCATAATTACCAGCTTATCTTTATTTATTTATCCAATTATAAAATTTGAAAAAAGAAGTTATTCTTATTTTAGACGTTATTAAGTGTCTAAAAAATGCCTCCATACCTAAGGAGAATGAACTTCTTTCTATTCAAGTATCTAAATTGAGCAGGTAGACGAGGAAAGCAATGAAAATTAAAAAGCTCAATATTATTGTATGTATATTTGTTTGTAGTGGCTTTCTAGCTTCAAAAACCGCTAT
>CAKMZU010000487.1 GCA_929200485.1 uncultured Gammaproteobacteria bacterium
CTACCAACATCAGGAGATTGGCAAAGTTGCCGACTCGCTTTAATCAAATCAAGATAGTCCAAACTTGGCGTACGAAAATCTGCATCAAGTAGTCCACAGGCACTATGCATGTGTAATCTGCCTGAAACTGCACCATTTGTATGATCAAATCGTTTTACCGCTAACCAAGCTTCAGCGCCACTTCGCTCTGGTGCCGGCAATAAACGCCAAGTGGGCGGCTGACATCTAGCTAGTTCTGCCATAGCTAAATAAGCCGCTTCACAGATTCCTTCTTCATGACCTAATGCTAAATGCTTCGACGTAAACTTGACCAACCAAGCTTCATCGTTAGGTTTTTCGAACGTGCGACAAGCATGAAAGTCATCAGGCGCTATAAAAACCATTGCTTTGGGGCGAGCACCGCCTGAGCTGCCAGCGACAACCAAAGCCTCTAAAACCTGTTGCGTCTTTCTATCCAGTTCATCGGTTACTGTTTGATCAAATAATTGCTGGGCTTCAAGCCCCAATGCAGCAAGATCAAACGCCTTTTTGTTTGCAGCAACAACATTCAACTCAGGTTCAAATTGCAAGGCTCCAACCCCTATTTTTCCAACAAAGGCGAGCCTATCCATCTGGGTTACCTCGGCAGACAAAATACCCTGCTGACGATACATTCTATCTTGAAGCAATAAACCCCAGCCATCTGGCAGGTGATCAGCAAAGACACCATGAATACCCCTATGAGGGTCAGCAGGTGCTTTTTGAAGCGTAGCATCACCTTGTAAGGTGAAAGGCGATAAGTTGCCGTAACTAGCCAAGTAATCTTCATCATATTGAAAAAACGATCCTGAGCGGTTTTGCGCCAAGGTACCCACTTTAAGCGACATGCCTGTAGAAAGTATGCGCGTGACCATCAATTGCCTTATGGGTTTAAAGGTTATCTTTTAACACCTCAGCAATGGTCTTAGGTTGAGATTGTGAATTAAGATCATTAGACGTTTGCGTCAGTGCATAAAACCGCGTTAAATCATCCAGTGATTGCCAAAGTAGCAACAATTGCCGAAATGAAATACGCCCCGTTAATTCGAACTTTTTAATGGTGGGTGCAGGCACATGACTACGCTTAGCCAACGCTTCTCGAGATAGGCCAGCCTCCTCCCGAGCCTTGCGCAAATAAGCGGCAAAAGCCTCTTGGACATCCGCGTCATCTAGCAATAAGAGTTTACTCATAAAACACCAACGGACATTATGATATCCAAAATATAGCAAATAATCGCCATTAAGGATACCATAATATCCAAATCTAAATATTTCTCTTTTGCAATGTCGCACTGTCCTTTATCAGTAAGACAGGAGCATAAATCCGCACGTAATATCAACCGCTATTATTAATAGTTGCATAAGTTTTCGCAGGTAGATTCACCGCTCGCCCTGAGCCTGTCGAAGGATGCTCAATTTGCAGGTGCGAAAACTTATGGGAAAAGTAATACATTCAATCCACGCCCCCTACAATGATCGATACCGTCTGTTATAATCTAGTTTTTGAAACGCCTGCATTAGGAGGGCTAAACCATGAAAAAACGCAACCCCGTTGCCAAGCACGCGCAACTGTTTACTGTTGCTAAAGTTGAAGCCAATAAAAAGCATCGCGCCAAAAAAGGCTACCAAAAACACAAAAAGGCTTATCGCCAAGCTGCTTAATGAGCGTCTTGTCGATAAGCCTTTTTAGCATCCATTTAAATACCTTAACGTGTTGGCGACCTCATAGGCACTAACGAGAATGATTAAACAGCCTCTTTTGACTCGTACTGGCCAGTAAATGACAGTCCAAGTTCAATAGCACCAAACAGCAGACTGAGTTTAGAAAAAATAAAAACTAATAGTGGGAATG
>CAKMZU010000488.1 GCA_929200485.1 uncultured Gammaproteobacteria bacterium
TTGTGGAAAACGCTTAGCGCGTTTACACACAACTACACAAGGCTCCCGTCTCGCTAGCGCTCGCGTAAAAAATAATTAAAGAATTGAAGGTATGAGAACCTGCACAAGCACTATATGTTTATACAGGTTAATTGATGGGTATGGCTAAGTCAAATAGTTGTCACTTAACTATCAGTACAAATCATCATCAAGACTTAAGTCTTGGTAAGCAGAAACGTTATAAGCGGAGTAAAAATAATCTTTTGTCGACATAAAATTAACATCCTTCTATCACTAGTTTGTCAGTGCTTATGAGCCATTTATGCAACTACTCGTCCTGCTTTATGGTTATCTGCCTTTCCTTGCATAGGCTTAGCAGACAATTTTCACACATATAAACACTTACAGAATCACCGTCATTTGCTGAGCCAAACCCGAATGTATGGTGTATTTGAACGCAGCCAACTGCTGATATTGGCCGATCAAACCCATCAAGATCATTAACCGGCAAGTTGCGATTAAAGTCGACATAGGTTTTACATAGGTCACAGCGAAAACCATCAGCATGCAAAACGCTTTGTGTCTTATATGATGTGTTTAATCCCATATTTCGCCCTAATCATCATCTTGTTCTTTATTAATTCCATCGTCACGCGATGACTCATCACTAATACTGGCATCGAAGGGTTTACCAGCAAACAAACCCTCGGCAGCACCTTCTCGTATTTGTAAAATCGCCTTAAGTCGACCATCAATAAAATAGCTTGAAAACTCAAACCGCTGACTACCAGATTCCGTTTCTATGTAAGTGTAAAAGCGAATTTCACCCGTAAAATTGTTTTTCACAAAGCGCTTATTCGTTCGAGTAGCCATACCCGCTAAACGCAGAATCCCTTCCGCATCAGGATCACTTCTGTCTACCACGTCATACTCTTGCTCATAAAGCTGTTTATCTTCGCCTATTTTAAAAAGGTCAAGTGACGGGCAAGGCAAGCTCTTCGTTTGAAAAACCTCACCCTCAAGCCCTTTAACAGGCAGCGCAATCTCACAAATCAATTCATCATACATGCCCATTTGTTAACCTTTCTCTGGCGTTATTCCGAGAACATTCGGAGAATGATCTAGAATATCCTCATCCCCACTTTCGTCAATATAAAAAGACGCCAATGAATCACCCTCAATAGTCACCGATAAATCATCATGAAGGATTGTATAATCCCTAAAACCGCCTTCTTGATCGGTTACTCTGAATACCAGTCTACCCAGCACATTTATCAAAATACCCGAGACACCTGATGCTGGTAGCGCCTGGTATGTTTTTCCGCCTTTAGACACTCGCATATCATCTAGACCTCTATAATAAAATTTAGCTTAAAATCAGGATTCAGATCATCCTCGCTCCGCGCTGCATACCCCTTGGGGTTGCACACCACCCTTGTTTTTCCGATCATGTAATCTGAAGAGTTGTGGGTGTGGCCATGCGCCCAGACCTTAATGTCATGCTCATCGATGAATTCGTCAAGGTTAGACGCATAATCAGCAGAAAGTAAATCCTCTTTAAAGACTTTATCAATGGAACGAGATGATGGTGCGTGGTGACTGATAACCACGTTAGTTTGGCCTCTTGCTTTTTTCAGCGCACTCCCCAGCCACTCGACTGTTCGTTGATGCTCAAGACTTTTATCAATGGTGCGAAGTTTTGAATAACCGGGCAGCCTACGGATTTTCTTGTGATCCGTTAACTGGTCTTGGCAGTAAGAGCCAGCTATTCGCGGATCTCTAAAAAGGCGATATGAGGTCCAAAGTGTTGCACCAAAAAAATTAACCCCGCCAATGGTGACAAAATCTTTCTCCAGCACATAAATATTCGACCCTTGAGCTTCGA
>CAKMZU010000489.1 GCA_929200485.1 uncultured Gammaproteobacteria bacterium
ACATTTTACTGAGCCACTGAACAGGACAAATGCTGTGAATCGAAGTACTAGTTCTTTATGCCTTTTTCTTTTCATTAGTTTCTTTGCCTGGATAAAATTACACTTGGAGTGACTATTTTGCTGCAGCTTGATGAGTCGGTGTTACCTTTAAAAGCGGCAGAAGTCCCAGCTTTTGCCAAAAGAAGCCTTGCCTCGTTTTGGGAGAAAGTTGAGCAGCAGTTGGGTTCGGAAGAATTTTTGCAAGTGAAGCAAAAAATGACACCCAAGTTCAGTGATGCATTGGATCGCGCAGTATTTTTTAGTCAGTATCTACAGAAAACCTTGCTTTATCGTCCACTCCTTCTTTCGAAGCTCATCTCCTTGCCCCCGTTAGATCAATCGATGTCACTGGAAGACTTTACTAAAGTTTTTGATAAGGCTTTTCGTTCATCCACTGAAAGAGAATTTCAGCAGAAATTAAGGCAAATACGGCAATTGTATCAGAGCCGATTTATTCTGCAGCATTATACGTCTGCTCTTTCTATGGAGTCATTGATGGGAGAATTGAGTGATTTTGCTGAGGCAGCCATATTGGTGGCGGCTCAATGGCATCACGGTCAATTAGTTGAGCGCTTTGGTCAGCCCTATGATTTTCAAAAACGAGAAAAACAATCCCTGATTGTCCTCGGGATGGGCAAACTTGGCGGTCGCGAGCTAAATTTATCTTCTGATATCGATTTGGTTTTTCTCTTTGATAGGGCCGGAGAGACAGAGGGTGAGACCTCAGAAGAGAATCAGGTTTTCTTTACAGCGCTTGCGCAATCTGTGATTAAAACCCTTAATCAAATCACCAGCGATGGTTTTGTATTTCGAGTTGATATGCGCCTTAGGCCTTTTGGTCAAAGCGGGTTGTTAGTCTGCTCTAGTGATGCCTTTTCTCGGTATCTGCAAGATCAAGGTCGAGATTGGGAGCGTTACGCTTATATCAAAGCTCGAGTGTTAGGGCAGAATGCGAAAACGAAAGATATTTATGATCTGTTAACGCCTTTTGTCTATCGACGTTATACCGATTTTAGTGTGTTGGATAGCTTGAGAGAAATGAAGCAGCTGATCAAGAAAGAGGTGAATCGTCAGGGTAAGGTTCAGGACGTCAAGCTTGGCGCAGGCGGTATACGAGAGATTGAATTTATTGTTCAGGCCTTGCAGTTGATTTACGGAGGCAAATACTTGATTTGCCAGGGCCAGAAATTAAAAGATGTGCTTGATCAGCTCGCACGTTTGGATTTTATTGCCACGGATGTGGCCAATCAGTTGTATTCAGCTTATGTGTTTCTCCGGCAGGTTGAACACAGTATTCAAGCATTTAAGGATGAGCAAACCCATCAGATGCCTATCAATGAGTTGGAGCAGAAGTGTATAGCACTATCGTTGGGCTTTGATGATTTTGAAGCGCTACAGGACGTGCTTGGTGAGTATCAGGGTTTTGTACGTGAGCAATTTGATCATTTGTTAAGGGAGGATAACCCAACAGATTCGTTGGAAGTTGAGCCCTTTTTGGCATCGAGATCCAATGTTGCTAATGTGACGGAATACATGAGGTTATTAGATTGGGATGCTGAATCTGAACAGAAAGTGATTCAATTTTTGAACTCAAAAAAAGTGCAGCAACTAAAGGCGACAGAATGGCTGCGATTGAAACGATCCTTACAGTTAATTTTACCCAGATTTAATGATGAGAATTTAAGGGGAAGTTTGCTCTCACCGATGATTCGGCTGATGGATGCTATTTGCCAACGCAGCATGTACCTTGTTTTGTTTTATGAAAACCCGCAAACCATTGATCGTTTGTTTCTAGTGGCAGCGGCAAGTCCCTGGGTTA
>CAKMZU010000490.1 GCA_929200485.1 uncultured Gammaproteobacteria bacterium
TTTATGTGCTCGCCCCTGTTTCCGGGGCAACTGAAAGAAACCCGTTTTTTTTGCTGGGCTAGCCATACCAATCTGCTTGACTGGACTTGGCAAAATTGTATTTTCTGGTAACTTAACAACTTGCCTAGCTAAAGCTTCTTTATAAGGGTTAACGCATAAATACCCTTGCCCCACGTCTCCTAGCATTAACTGTTCATTAATCCTAGCCATTTTAGATTTGATATTGCTCTTCCAAGCGCTTGATGGCAGATCTAGAAAATAAGGTAAATTTAGCTCCCTCAAAGCCAGTAATCCTGAACACTGAGATATAAAAACTAAATTGCTGCCTATTGATACGAAGCCATTTTCACCGACAATCACTGGAAGCCTCGTAAAATCAACACTGTAAGGATTTTTTGAATGTCCTCTAAAGTGATTTACTCTACCAAGAGCACTGTTCTCTTGGTTAGATTTTACAACCGCAACCGATTTTCTTAAGCTTTCTTGCCCTTCAATTGATAATTGATTATTAAAATACTCTGTTATTTTTTTTACCCCACCCGCAGCACCTAACATTACATCGGCTACTTCAATCACTTTTTCCCGTGGCCAATCTTGAATTGATGTAGCTTTATCAATGAGTAGCTTCCTGTAAAAATCCGATTTACTCGTCACAATATCGCTTGTAACACTTTGCTCAAGTAGGGATTTAGCTAATGCCAACTCAGGGTCTATAGATAACTCTGAATTACTTATAATATTGCCATGCACTTGAAAACATTCATCCAACTCATCTAAAACTTCTGGATAATCAGCTGGGTACCATTGCTTCAAGTCACTACTCATTACCTCAAAAGTTGAAGCTAAAATCTCTCGATGTCTTTCTATTTTGTCATATATAACTTGGGGGCTATCTCGAGTCCTATCAAGATACACCCCAAGCTCCTTTATCGTCGAACTGACCCCATCGTCATCATATCGATGGGAGCTTTGATAAAGAGAACCAGCTAATGCTTTTTTTCGATAGCCATTTAATATGCGCACTAACGTCATGATAGATTGCCAAGATGTAGGCGGTTGCTTAAGTAGAATCACCGGGTGTTCTAAAATACGCTTTACTCTGTTGTGTAGCTTAGGAATGACATGCTCATTACATACCATCTGATTATATAAATCTGAACACAAAAACTTCTGATACGCCTGTTCAAAATACAGTATACTCCCTTGAAGATCAGCAATATTTACTGAATGATTCAGATTTTTAAGCAACCCCTCAAGTGTAATCAAGGCACCATGAAATTCCGGTTCCGATCTTTTCAACGTTTTTTCCCATTGAGCATTTCCATCTTCTCCGAGTGATTCTCCCGAGAAAAAAAAACTGCCATGGCTTGTACAGTAAGGAGAATCCAGAGGCGTAGCTTCTTTGTTCCGGCGTACATCTTCTGGAGGATCAAAACCCCATGTGGCTTGTTCTGGTTCTTCTAATTCTGTTTTCTTTTGCTCATCCATATATGTTCTAAGAGAATTCCGGATAGCCAAGGCAATCAACGCCTCCTCATTCTCTTCAACACCACATAAAGCGCGCATAACACAGAAAGATAAAACAACTTGAATGACAATTATCCTACTCAAAAGTGCCTTCCAAACATCAAAAGAAAATAATTTATTGGTATCACCTTAAAGACAGATAACAAAAATTAATATAAGTTCGGTTTACTTGGCATATTTTCAATACATTGCTAAATCTTTCCTCACTCTATTCGTTAACTTAAGCTGCTCATAAACTATTTCATTTTTTCCATGGTAGGGCTGGCAAAGAATTACCTTTTTTTGGCTCAATCACTAAACCACGATCATAAATTGAAGAAAATATTT
>CAKMZU010000491.1:0-1409 GCA_929200485.1 uncultured Gammaproteobacteria bacterium
ACAAAATGATTTTCGAATTAACTTCAATGACACGCCCGGCCCAGAGCTTAATCTTGATGAAAATGGCAACTTAACCATCACTGGCGACATCACATTTAAAGACAATGGTGTAAAAGTCACACTTTCAGATTTGATTGATCGCATTGAATCCTTAGAAGCGCAATAATAATAACAATAAATATGATGCGAAGGCAGCCGTTGCTGCCTTTAAACTAACGGACTAGTTTATCTCCACAATCAAGGATTGATCTTCAGGCAAAAATAAACATTTGCAATCAACAGAAAACTAAACCGTTAGGCGTTATGCGTTTTTCTATTGTCGGCACTAGCCGAACAGGCTCAACACTCCTCAGGCAATTGATCCAAAGCACAGGTCAAGCCGTTGTATTTAATGAAACACACTGGTTACCTATCTTACAGCGCATCCATGGTCACGAGAAGCAACCCTTTACTACTTTTTTAACCACCGCTAAAGAAGTTACTTGGCAATGTGGTAGTAACCTGATTGATCTACATATCGATGGGCATGCAATTTCAGCCGACAAGGCTAGAGATCGATTCTCAACCGCAAGTTGCATTAATGCGCCCATGACGGTGACTGAGTTTCATGAAACGATCAAGGATATTATTTTTGCAGATCATCCACAGAAAACCATTTGGGGCGATAAAACACCGGACTACGGCCCTAACATGCACCATATACAAAGGCTATGGCCAGATTGTCGATTTATCCATATCACGCGCAACCCTTTTACTACCGCACAATCAATGCAAAAGCACCCCGGCTGTCAATTATTAATCGACGCTAAAAAAACTAGCTGGGTTGACCTCGCTTACAAAAAAAAATATGAAGCATTTGAGAAGCGTGAAATATCCATGACAGAGGCAATAGACCACTGGCTTGATAAAACGGCAGCAATAGATACGGCTAAAAGACAACTTTCGCCCAATACTTATCTTGAAATAAGTTATGAACAACTCATAAAAAAACCGGATGAGACACTACAAACCGTTTTTACTTTTTTGAACTTGCCTTTTGAAAAATCAGCAGACTATTTAGAGTTAAAAAAAACTATTCACACAAAATCAATAGACAAAAATATTGATCTCGACAACCTGCTGAAACTACCTCTATGCACATTAAAACGCTTACCTAAGCAAACACTAAAGAACAACCATACGTCTATTCCTCATGCATTCGTTGACATGATTGAGGCTTTCGGTCATCAAGCATGGCCTGAGTTTATAGAAGCGCATTATCGATTAGTGTCAGAATTGCTCGAAACCAATCTATCCGCCTGTGAGCATTGGCTGAGAAACTTAGCCGACCTACTGCAAGAGAATACTGAATTGTGGAAGGTGTTTTCAGCTCATGCAAACCTTGATATCACGCCATTAACTATTGAATC
>CAKMZU010000491.1:1419-1843 GCA_929200485.1 uncultured Gammaproteobacteria bacterium
GTTACTCTGAAGGTTTTATTTGAACGTTTATAATTCCTTGCGTTGATTTTAACCTTTGGTTTTTACAACGGCTACTCGGCGGAGAGTGCTACCAAGCCGTTAAACATTTCGGAACAAAGGCTAGCGAGCAATTCCCAGATAAACAAAACTTACTTCGCCCACAAATTCGCAGCCTGCTCTTTACTAACGCAGTGACTGATGCAAAAGCCTTGCTCGCCAAGGGTAAATTCAACTTAGAAAACCCAAGCGATATCCCCCTGTTTTTTGATTTAGCCATGCGTTGCGATGACTATGCGCTTGCCTGCGGGCTTTCAGAAACACTGCTCAAACACAACCCTCAAAACATTCACCATTGGGCCATGCGTGCCCGTGCGCTATCACAAGCTGGCAAAGAGGAGCAGGCAGAAGTGCTTCTATTTGAAGG
>CAKMZU010000492.1 GCA_929200485.1 uncultured Gammaproteobacteria bacterium
GAGGGGACTGGGGGAAGGCGCTGGATCACCTGTTAAGTACTACTTGCATGCTACCTTTTTTTGGGATCGGGGTAAGGTTGGCCAGTTTCCAAATATTAGGGACACACTGCTGCTCCAATGATAAATTTAATAACCGTGTCAATACAGGGGCAAGGTATGCAGCAAAATCCTTCCACAACCAGAAGGGAAGCCCCTCAGTACCAGTTCGCTTTAAGTTTAACATTGCGTTTTTGACACTATTCTCGTCGACGGTAGGGATACTAGTTCCCTCTGGGATTAATAAGGGTACCGGAGTAATATACTGGGTATCCGTATTAATTCTTTGAAAAAACGTATTCATCTGTTGCGGATCGATTACAGAGCTCACCCTGTTATCATTAGTGCTTCGACCGGTAATTTTATTGACCGTTCTCCACCATTCCTTTGACCCTCGTTTGGATTTTCTATTTTCGTCCTTAACAGCACGAATTTGATTCTCACGGATTAATTTGTTGATTTTTTCTTGAAGTTCAGTACTGATTCCTTTTCTTAATTGCTTATTTCGCGTCTTGCATAAATATTTTACCAAAGGAGTCATATATGGGGGATCCTTTGAGGAAACCTTTACTTTAGTTAGAGGAAAACAGTCGCTCAGCATGCCTCTAATTACATCAGTTAGGCTGTTAGGGTAGATACCGCCTCACTAACATCATTCGTGTTATTCACACTAGTCCAATTATATTCTTTTAATCTTTTATCCATCTCTATCTTGCGGTGCTCCCTTACATCTCTAAAAAACACGTGTTTTCTCTCCACTTTTACATGGGTTCGAGGCGATACCATAACAGCTAAGTGATCAGATCTGACGAGACTAGCAAAAACGGTGGGAACTTTCCAAATATATGGTCGATTTGTCAAAAAAACATCCAACGTCTTAAGACCTCTGGTTGATTTTTTTACCAGTTGTTCCAAATTTTGCTGTCTAATAAGTTCTGTTATCTTAAGTTGGTTAATGTCACCGGCAATTATTATACTTGCACTGGGGTCTAAAAGCAGGATTTGTTCGCAACAATTGGACAGATAGTCAAGTAGATCTTGTTCTAAATACGTAGGATCCGTCAGTTGCAGCGTCACCGCCACCTTTGGAGCTCAATACACGGACCTCATTCGGACTAGCGGGAAAATCGCTCACCAAGTTAATAATATCGTTTTCGTGATTCATATCTTGAGGAGGATGCAAATTTCCTGCGCTTTTGCCGTTGTTATTCCAATTGTTTGTCAGATTCTCTTGTAGATTAGAAACAACTTCGGTAAGATATAAAACCGAGTCAGACACCGATTGAATGGCCTCACTGTTGTTATCTTGGCCAGATTTTAGATCTTCAATATCGTTTATAACAGCCTCACAGGAGTCACATTTCGGTATGACTCGCTCTGTCTGGCTCGAGGTGGTTGTCTTGTTTACAATGTTCGTATCTGCAGAATCGCTTCCTGGATTAAGGTTTTCTGCAAACTTTAGGTAGAATAGTTGTGTGATTTCGTTTACTTCAGCCCCTTCTATTTGTAATGCACACTTGCTCCTTCACCAGATGATAGAAGTATTTTCTGTCTTGAAGATTTTCTTATCGCCTCAGCTGGGTTGTTCCCATATGCGATTTAGCTTCAATTCGTTTACAAATTGTTTTAGGGAATCAAAATCCCCTAACCAAGCAAAACATAGATTGTAATTTAGTGAAACCATTGTATTCGCTCACATTTGATTCGGATGAATCCCACTTTTGCTTACATTTTTTGAACTACTAACTCAATCACAACTATTCAACAAATATAACACTCACCAGTCACCAAGTAAAGTG
>CAKMZU010000493.1:0-542 GCA_929200485.1 uncultured Gammaproteobacteria bacterium
GTCCGGATCTGTATGGGGGCGTCAGGTAACTGGCGTTCCTACCATGACTGTTTTATTTGAATAGTTATACAGGTCAAAGATTTATTTATTTGAAAAATTGATTATGTAATTTTTCAATCATTGAAATATCTTATGGGTCAAAGTTTTGCAAAGGTTAATGTGAGAATTTTTTGTTGAATATTGAATAAATCGCTTTCTTTTTTTTCCAGGAATTTTATATAATAAATCATGTCATATGGGCAACGGTGTCCGTATCTCAGATATAACCTTGATATAAAGGCTTAAGTTGAGACAAGTAGAGCCTATCTGACGCCTTTTTTGCATAGCAGCCTTTCAAAAAACGAAATATCTGTTTTGAGGTTTATGAGATAGCCACATAGCTTTTATGAAACCATCGTAAACTTTGTATTTCATTTGCTTCTTTATTTTTGTCAGATAACATAATATTTTTCACCTCAAATGCTTTCTTTTTCAAAATTCTTTGGTCTTCAATGCCAAATTTTTCAATATTTTTTCTTTCGAACATAGCAACTAATATTGAT
>CAKMZU010000493.1:552-1816 GCA_929200485.1 uncultured Gammaproteobacteria bacterium
ATATTGATGTGATAACAGCTAACGTCGTTTGATTTTTAATAGCGGTTTTATTTTTACTCCAAGCCTATTTTTGTGAAAAATCATTTTTCCAGGGATCGAATGATTTCTCTTCATCCCAACGCCTTAAGTACAAAAAAGCAATGACGCCTGGCTCAAGATCAAAATTATTGGTTAAGTAAGTATATTCAGCCCCATCAGGTGCCTGATACTCAATCAATCGCCAAGATTCATTGCTTGCTTTTAGTTGCACTGTCTTATCAGAAAGGATGCCTACATTGACCTCATCACCTGAAACTGGCCTAGACTTTTCCTCTGTAATGACCATGTTGTCTTTAAGGCGCATGATGACTTCTGTTTGTCGTTTTTTCTTTTGCTCATCCCAAAAGGGCGTCGCTGTGAAACCTTTATCTACAACCCATAGCGCATGCATTATTTCAAATAGTGACTTTTGTTGTGCGTCTGCGCAACTGCGCATCACTGCCATTTCATGCGCGCTACTGGTTTGCGTGCCCGCACTGATGGGGGTGCCTCGATTAATATCGAAAAATGAAAGGATGCAATGGCCTTTAGGGTTATCCTTTCCACCTTGCTTAGGTGTTTGTTTCTTATAGTGGACACTTTCTTTTTGATAGGTGCCATCAACAGCAAAAACCTAGCGCCCCTGTAATCCGGGTATATCTTTAAGTCGATCGGGTAGACTTGCACAAGCCTTTTTATAAAGCTGATCGAGTGCCGCTTCCAAATCGTTTTGACGTCGCTTCGAAGCGAGTGCGTCAGCGGCGGTTGATCTGGGTAGAGGGAGCTTTTCTTCTTCTGTTAGATGAAATAACGTCTGTACGAATTCACGCAGAGCAATACTGCCCTGCAGATGCCTAAGACACCCCAGAGTAGCAAAAAGCTGCATAGGTAGAGTGCCATAAATTTGGGGGTTATACCTGATTCTTTCAAAACTTTCTATTAAAGGGTTTATAAAATCTGCAAGTACCGTATCGTCAAAAAGTTGCTGCTCAAGTAGATTAAGTTCATGTCGTGACATATTATTTTCCAGCAAGGTTGTTTATAATATGTACAATTTAAAAATTTTTTGGACTGCCAATGTCAAGATTTATTATTTATTTTTTTCTGGTTTATTGTGCGCTCAAATCATCTTTCTAATAGCGTAAACTATTTTTTAAAAGAAATTTCACAGTTGATGAACTTTTTGATTTATCACATCTCTTATATGGCTCTTCTCCGCTTTGATGTAAGAAAAAGGTGCTAAGAC
>CAKMZU010000494.1 GCA_929200485.1 uncultured Gammaproteobacteria bacterium
TCAGTAGCAAGAAGCGCTTTATATTGCTCAATTAATGACGCATCCGGTTCTTTTAAAATTCGAATAAAGTCTTCAGGGCTTAGCGAAGTCAACTCCACTCGTATCGGTAAACGGCCTTGCAATTCAGGGATCAAGTCCGAAGGTTTAGATAAATGGAATGCACCGGATGCAATAAACAACACATGATCCGTTTTAACCATGCCATATTTTGTATTCACTGTGCAGCCTTCAATCAAAGGTAACAAATCTCTTTGCACACCTTCACGAGAAACATCCGTACCCCCTGATTCACCACGTTTGGCCACCTTATCGATTTCATCGATAAACACCATACCGGTTTGCTCTACTCGCTCTACCGCCAAGGCTTTTATTTCATCTTCATTCAGCAGTTTGGCCGCTTCTTCTTCCTGAATAATTTTCATTGCCGCTTTCACTGGCATTTTCTTGGTGCGCTTTTTATCCTGCGAAAAGCTTGAAAACATGTTTTGCAGCTGGTTAGTCATGTCTTCCATGCCTGGAGGTGCCATGATTTCCAACCCAACAGGTGCTGCTGAAATATCAATACTGATTTCTTTATCGTCTAACTCACCTTCACGAAGCTTTTTTCGAAATAATTGACGCGTCGCGGACTGATCATTTTTTTCCGAATCGTCTTCAAAGGTTCTAGGCGGTGGAAGTAAAGCATCTAACACGCGCTCCTCAGCAGCATCTAATGCTCGGTTCTTAACCTTAAGCATCTCCTGCTCGCGCAGCATTTTAATGGCAACATCGACAAGATCACGAATAATGGACTCAACATCACGACCGACATAACCCACTTCGGTAAATTTGGTCGCTTCCACTTTAATAAAAGGCGCATTGGCAAGTCGTGCCAGCCGTCGTGCGATCTCGGTTTTACCCACACCCGTCGGGCCGATCATTAAAATATTTTTGGGATTAATTTCATTGCGCAGCGCTTCGTCTACCCGCAATCGGCGCCAGCGGTTTCTTAACGAAATCGCAACCGACCGTTTGGCTGAATCCTGACCGATAATGTGTTTGTTTAACTCATGAACGATTTCACGAGGGGTCATTGTTCCTGTCGTTTCAGTCATTATTCTGCTCCTTTTCTTCTCCTTTTGTTTTATCTTCACTAGGAGGCTGTATACTGTCGATTTCTTTAATCACGCGATTATGATTGGTAAATACACAAACATCCGCAGCAATACTCAGGCTCTTTTCAACAATATCTCTTGCTGACATGTCAGAATTTTCTAGGAGTGCCTTAGCTGCAGAAAAGGCATAGAACCCTCCAGATCCGATAGCTAGAAGGTTGTCATCGGTTTCCAACACATCGCCATTACCGGTGATAATGAGTGAGGTTTCTTTGTCCGCCACAATAAGCATGGCTTCCAATTGACGGAGTGAACGCTCAGTACGCCAATGTTTGGCCATTTCAACCGCTGAGCGTGTTAAGTGACCTTGATATTTTTCAAGCTGGGATTCAAATAATTCAAAAAGTGTAAAGGCATCTGCTGTGCTGCCAGCAAAGCCCGCAATCACTCGCCCCTGATATAATGAGCGAATTTTTTTGGCATTTCCCTTAATGACCATATTGCCAAGGGAGACTTGGCCGTCACCGCCAATAACGACTTTATCGCCACGACGCACCGATAAAATAGTTGTACCTTCGTATTGTTCCAACATAACTCTCCAACAACTGAGTCAAATCTATATTAGGGCGACAAGCAATAATTCAAGCCACTTTTATTTGAGATGCGTGTATTTTTTTCATTTTGAGTAATCTTTGGATGCGAAAAATTAATTTT
>CAKMZU010000495.1:0-1019 GCA_929200485.1 uncultured Gammaproteobacteria bacterium
GTATTCTCTCTCTTTGCTTGTGTTCACTGTTGTAGAATTGCGTTTTGTCCAGTTACTTCGACCGAACGCTTGAATATCTCAATTGGTTTGTTTAGTTACAAACGCGCCCCCCTGGAGAGACGATACATCAGGATAGCTTTGAAAAGTCCCAATATCTTACGAGCGTCCCGATCCATTGCAATCGGAAGTTTCCTGCTGGAGTTTTTGTAGCATTGAGTGTCTTAGCCTCATTTTTGCTTAAATGCGAAGCGTAGGCTTTTGCTTCTGCTAAAGATGAAAAAGTTTTCGATTGTCTTTTCATGGAATACCTATCTATGGCTGGATAATTAATTAATTTTGGTAACTATACGATCTGTTTTTGGCACAGGCTATCATTCA
Source organism: uncultured Gammaproteobacteria bacterium (assembly GCA_929200485.1). Classification (GTDB taxonomy): domain Bacteria; phylum Pseudomonadota; class Gammaproteobacteria; order Pseudomonadales; family DT-91; genus CAKMZU01. Next base: position 379 of record CAKMZU010000495.1, read on the forward strand.
CTGGTTAGCAATGAAAAAAGCAAACGCAAAGCCCTCTGGTGTCATTGATCGCAGTTTTTTCTGCTCTGGGACATCCCCTCGAAGCTTGTGAACTCTACTGCCTTCGGTCGGCTCAACATTGTTGATCGGGAGGTTGGGGTTGAAATTCCCAAATAGCTGTGTTTTCTTGGTGTAAGGGTCGCCAAAGTGATGCGGCTGAAATGTTAGTCGGGGGGAGGGAAGACTGCAGAGGTTCTTAATCCTACCCACAGGGTTCTCGATACACCAAACCTCAGGCTGATAGTAGTCGATAATCCGCATTGTGTGATGAACAAGCTCGACGGCATCATCGGTTACACCACTCGCATCCTTGCCCTTGAACCAACGGGCACCGCTAACGGCAAAATGAGTACAAGGACAGGCGGCGAGTATAATATCGACCGAATCAATCGCCGCTTCGTGCATGGCCTCAAGGTTAAGGTCTCCGATGTCCACACCGTTTTGAATGTCGAGTTGAATTACATCGTAACCGGCTAGAACATAGGGCGCTGACCACATGCCTGATTCATCAAAGAGACTAAGAACCGTCTTGCCTGAATTATAGCTTCTGTTTCTAGTGGCGGCGTATTTCCGCCACAGGTCGAAGATTTTCCTGGCAGAAA
>CAKMZU010000495.1:1029-1808 GCA_929200485.1 uncultured Gammaproteobacteria bacterium
CGTATTTACACCACGATGCCTGGCAGCATCAGCCGTCCTGGTCAGGAAAGGCGGCTCTTTGAAGGGGTCTGAAGATTCAATTTCCATTTGCAGCATCCCTACGCCTAGTAATCAGACGCGAACATGAGCGTTAGAACTCGCCGGGTAATATTGCTATTGCTGGGGTCTTCTGAAAGAAACTTCATGCTGGGATCGTAGTAATCGATTTTAAAATTCAATCTCTCGGTTGTGCCATCTGACAAACGTACTGAAAATGCGCCAAAATCACGCTCACCATAAGGGTCGTTTCCAGGTGTGAAGTCATTAAAACGAACCATGGCTCGGATGCAGTAATAACGGTCTTGATGATTGAGATTGGCCACAGCATGAGAAAGAACAAATTGGCCTTTTGATGAGTTCAAAGGGTCTCGGCGCAGGGTGTCGTTTAACTCGGCAATTAAAGAGGTGTTATCATTAGTGAGTGCTGCTGATTCAGTCATGTGAAAATCCTTTTTTAAATGGTTTACAACGATACGCTTTATTCTTTAAATATACGCTCAATGAGCGTATAAGTCAAGAAATAAATTAAATAACAGTATATTATTAATGGTGTTTTAAGGTTGGCGATATCCCGAGCCTGTTCTGCGTGGGGTGGGTAATTATCACCACATGAAACCGTTACTTTTAGCTGAAAACCCCACCGTCACACTGCAATCCTTACTAAACTTTACTCCTAGCAACAGCTTGTAAAAGTGGAAACAACTTCTCCGCTTTTTGGACAATGCTCACAAGATCAAAGC
>CAKMZU010000496.1:0-1222 GCA_929200485.1 uncultured Gammaproteobacteria bacterium
ACTACTTAAATTTTCGGCTGAATAGAAAGGCACAAAGAAACCCTGATACTGCACCAAATATATGGCCTTCAAATGAAATACTTTTACCTTGGGGAAACATGCCAAAAACCATTCCGCCATAAAAAATCAGAACCAATAAAGCAATGACAACATTGACTAAACTTCGGGTAAAAAAAGCCTGAGAAAGACACAGCGCCCATAGACCAAAGATCCAGCCACTTGCGCCTATATGGATATAAGGCCGACCAAATAGCCACAATAACAATCCTGTCACCAGGATAATAAACAGGCTTGCCCAGAGGTAAAATCGAATGGATTTCGCCATACAAAGAAAGCTCAATACGGCAAAACCAGGTAAATTATTGATTAGATGTTGCCAGCTGCCATGAATAAAAGGCGCAGTTAGAATAAAGGGAAGCCTCTCAGGATTCCTTGGATAAATCTGGCAGGTAATCAATTGTTATTGCAAAAATAAGCGATGAATTTAGTGCTTTATTTCTCCGAATCAATGAGTGCGTATGAAAACAAATAAAAAGGGGACTGTGTCACCACAGTCCCCCTCGAAAGCAGCTGCAAAAGCAGCGTGACTACTTAATGGTTTATCATTAAATAGTCATTACCCGTTTTAGATAGCAAGACCTTTGCTTTTACCTTCAGAGAGATCAGGCAATCTTACACCCGCTTCCTGTGCTTGACTAGGAACGGTATTCTCCCAAATTTTCGCCATTTTCTTTTTACTAACGTTGTGTTTAATGTCTTCCTTTACAACTTTACCATTTATAGAGTGATAAATAGTATGGTTAGTTGGATAAATCGCGTAAGGTTTCCATGCTGGAAAACGTTTAGCTACCTGCCAAGTATGCTTATCACCAGTGGCTGGGTCTACCCAATGTTGTGGCGGGAAAATGTTTGCACGGAAACTAATTTCCTTTTGTTTTTCAATCGCCTTGGCAATTTTTTCTTTTGAATCTGTTCTCGGTAAATTCAAAATAGTATCGGTTTCAATCGGACCATCCATCATTTCTAATTTTTCAGTCAAATCTGCTGTAGCATAGCTTGGATTTTTAGCCGCTTCATCTTCAGAAGGTTTCTTAACCTCAGCACTTAAATCGCCAGAAGTCGCATCTTGTGCATCTTGTTTATCAGACTTATTGACGTAAAGATATCCACCTACGCTAGCTAAAACCGCTACACCAACAGACGCCAAGACTGCGGGTACAAC
>CAKMZU010000496.1:1232-1799 GCA_929200485.1 uncultured Gammaproteobacteria bacterium
TAGGGTTAGAATGGTGTCTTAGGCTTAGAACGCAACCAGTAGTCAACATTTCATCTTCCTTTTACGTTTTTGTTATGTCTTAGTCTTAGTAAGCAACCAGTAGTTTCATTACAGTGATGTCATAATCACCACCCAGCCTTAAATCAAATATAGAGCGTTGAGGATTTATATTTTTATAAATATTTTTCCTATTATTAATGCGTAAAAAACCGGAGAACTCCAGACTTCAGCCGACCAGGGACAAGAACTATTGAGCAGCCTTTTGTGCATTATTATTTCTTATCACACCTACTTTTTGGCTATCTTCTTTTTCTGATTCAGAAAATGCTCCTAATAAATTCTTAATTTTAGAATCCCTATATGAAAGAACTACCTGCATCAGTCGATCGTTATCCTGAAACTATAAAGACACTGGCTAAATATAAAAACTATCATCCTGCTACACAAATTTTGATTGATTTCGCATATACATTACTGGCTGAATCAGCCAAGGCAAACAATGATAAAAAATCTAAAGGGCACCTCTAATAATTGATTTTGAGATTCTGCGCTGAATTTCAAGGTTTT
>CAKMZU010000497.1:0-824 GCA_929200485.1 uncultured Gammaproteobacteria bacterium
AACAAAACCGTGAAATACCCCCGCTTCATTACGATCGCGTGTACCGAATAAAAACGCAATTCCCTGATGCAAAAATCATTATCAATGGCGGTATAAACACCTTAACTGAAACCACTGAACATTTAGCTCACTGTGATGGCGTAATGATGGGGCGAGAGGCTTACCATAACCCCTATATTTTAGCGAACATTGATCAAGAATTATTCAATATCCCCACCCCTATCATCTCAAGAGAAGATATTTTAAGAAAAATGGTGATTTATATTGAGCAGGAGTGTCAAAAGGGTGTTAAATTAAATCACATCACTCGGCACATGCTTGGGTTGTACCATGGCATGCCAGGCGCACGGCAATTTCGACGGCAACTTAGCGGCAGGGATATCCAAGCCGGGATTAGAGAGATACGGAAAGCACTCTGACTCATTTCAGGATTTACTATGAATAAGCTTGATCAACTAGTAAAACACTCAACCATCGTCGCCGACACGGGTGATATCCAAGCCATAAAATCATTTAAACCCCTGGACGCGACAACAAATCCCTCGTTGCTTCTTAAAGCGTCGGAGCTGCCGCATTACCAATCACTTTTAAACGAATCGGTCACATACGCCCAAAAGACCACCACTCGCGGCTGCCTACAACAAATAGCTGCCGATAAACTAGCCACACTAATTGGTCAGGAGGTTTTGCAGCATATCGATGGACGGGTATCTACAGAAGTCGACGCTAGACTCAGCTTTGATACCACAGCAACCATTGATAAAGCCAAACGCATTATCGATTTATATTCCGAGCTGGGCATCGACAAATCAAGAGTATTAATA
>CAKMZU010000497.1:834-1748 GCA_929200485.1 uncultured Gammaproteobacteria bacterium
ATTGCAAGCACCTGGGAAGGCATTCAGGCAGCCAAAATCCTTGAAGCGCAAGGCATCCAATGCAATATGACACTGATATTTTCCTTTGAGCAGGCCAAGGCCTGTGCCGATGTCGGTGCCTTTCTAATTTCGCCTTTTGTTGGCAGGATACTGGATTGGCATAAAAAGCACAGAAACTTAAACGTCACAAACATTGATCAAGACCCCGGCGTTCAATCCGTTAAAGCGATTCATAGCTTCTATAAAAATGCTGGGTATGACACAGTGATTATGGCAGCAAGTTTCAGAAACACAGATCAGATTGAAGCCTTGGCCGGTTGTGATCGGCTAACCATTTCCCCTGCCCTTTTAGAAAGTTTAAAACAAGATAATGGAGAGATTAATCCCAGCCTTAGACCTAAAGATGAAGACTCCCGTTTTCATGAAAAACCTACCCCCATGCTGGAAACAGATTTCCGCTTTTTACTGAATGACAATGCGATGGCAACTGAAAAGTTGGCTGAGGGAATCCGGCTATTTACTAAAGATCAGCAATTACTTGAAGAAAAACTGGCAAAAATACCTGTATAGATAAAAAAAACCCTCAATTCATCTATCAAGTTTATGGAGAATGTCCGTTTTTTATAAAAATTACTTCTATTGATAAATACAAGGTGATTTAATACGCTAAACCGATGGAATAGTTCTCAAACCATGCTTTTGAGACATTCTATAAAATAAAAACAATAAAAATGCATACGGAAGGCATAATCAAAGAGACATGCAATGACAACAGTTGACGCCGAATACGTTGAAAAACGTCGAGAGAAACGAATCACAATTAGCAGCGAAGTTGCGTTAACCAATCTAACTGACGAATACACTTTAACCGTTAAGTGTTGTAACTACAGTCAATCGGGTATTTTGGTTAAAGC
>CAKMZU010000498.1 GCA_929200485.1 uncultured Gammaproteobacteria bacterium
GCTCAATTCGAATGCTGTTAGCGGAAAGTATTGGCGTAAACTCTTCTTCACTGAGTGACTCAGGTAAAGAGGAGCGTAAATTCTTTAGCATGGCGTATTTCTCTTCTTTAAGCAGTTTATTGTTGACCACTTATTCTACGATTATGAATCTATAGTCTCAGTGATTCAGTTTTCAGTGAACCGTATCCAATATTAATAATCAGAGGATTTAATTTGCGGACTTAATTTTTTGACGTTTTGAGTTTGCCACACTGTAAATGAGTGAAAATGATTTTGAAAATTTTATTTTTTTATTTACTGGTTAGTTATTTTTATAGCTTTAGTGTTTTTGGGATAAATGAAGAGGAAGCGCTCGCATTGGCGATATCTGCATCTAAATTGACCTATGAGCATGAGAAGAGGCAGCGTGAAGTTGGGCAGCATGTTTATGAGGATCCTCCTGTCCATAGAGATTACAGTGAGGAATTATTAACAGATAAGACTTTTATAAAAGATGGTATGGGGGCGTTCTTTTTTCCTGAAAAGCAAATGGGAGCGAATGCATCTAGTGAGCTGGAGAAACAGATAAAAGATAAAACACCAGGCTTTCATCGTGCATTACTGACACTGGAAAATATACTCGCTGATTTGGACAGTTCTCCTGATTTTGCAAATTTGCAACAAAACATAGGGTGGTTTGAACGTGAGTATAATGAGTTTATGAGTACAAAATTATACTCACAGATGACTAGGCAGGATATGGTCATTGGAGACTTAAACCGTCGATTAAAGCCTATACTTGAGCACCCAGTCATCTTACTTAAAGATCCTCCGACATCATGGCAATCAATTATGTACATAGTCGGTATTCTAAATGGTTATCGCAAAAAGGCATTGGATAGCTCTAAATTGAGGAAGGTGCAATCAAAAAAATCTGAAGAATTAAGCAGCCATGTTAAATCCCTTGATAGTTATTTACAGAAGATAAAGGTTCATGATTCTAATCCATCTGTATACGAGGCCATAGAGCCAGCTAAGACTGAGCTAATTAATACTTTAAAGTCAATGAGTGAGAAACTTAAAGTATGGCACCCTGCTGATTATCCAGATGCTTTAGGTGAGCTACATGAATGCTTTACTCAGTATGGTCATATCATTCAAGCGGCAGAATTATCTATAGATCCAGAGCTTGCGCTTGCTAAGTCTGTTTTGGAGGGAGTCGTACTTTATGATTTGCAGAGGCGTTTTGAAAGCGAAAATTCTGATGGCGAAAATAGTATAAGAGACTACCACGAAAGTTATCGGAATTGGTTGTTTGAAACCATGGAGGGGGTCAAAATGTGGCCGAGAGAGAGAGTTATTGGCCTAGCTGATCTTATGCTTGGACAGAAGGATGCAATAAAATTGATAGCACTTAACTTTCCCAGAAATAATCTACCGTTATCTGATTCAGCAAAGATAAGACATGCCCCTTTATTGGATACCTCGCAAAATAAAAATCGGCTAGTAGGTAGAAGAGATAATCAAGTTTTGGTTCAATCTCAAGGTGCGACGCCTCCAGACTTATCTGTTATCCCTGTGAATGTTACTGATGATGGAGTTATGTCTATTGCTGGTGCTTGTATGCCTAAATCATGTGCAATGGGATTGATAAGGATTAAAGAACTTAACTTGCCTGTTATCCTGAATTTACCAGAAGCTAGTTGGGAGACTTCCGTCGATTTTTATATGGAACATGTTAAAAATCAATTAAGCATGCCTATGG
>CAKMZU010000499.1 GCA_929200485.1 uncultured Gammaproteobacteria bacterium
CCTCACCATAGTTTCAATGTAAGACGGATATCTGAATCTACTGTATATAAAGTAGAGATCTTACATGCACTTATAGACTTATCCTCAGCCAAATAGTTTAAAGTCCACCCTCCCCAAACCTTTTTTTGAATTATTTCTCAAACCCGCTTAGAATACCTGCCCTGAATCGACTAGCCTTCAAGGAAAATAACACCATGAAACAACCTGTTCGCGTAACCGTCACAGGTGCAGCTGGCCAAATTGGCTACGCCCTTCTTTTCCGTATTGCTTCAGGCGCTATGCTTGGCGATGACCAACCTGTCATTCTTCAACTATTAGACATCACACCATCAATGGACGCACTAAAAGGCGTTGCCATGGAATTAGATGACTGTGCATTCCCTCTTTTAGCAGACATCATTTGCACAGACGACCCAATGGTTGGCTTTAAAGATTCTGATTATGCATTATTGGTTGGTGCACGTCCTCGAGGACCTGGCATGGAGCGTAAAGACCTTTTGGAAGCTAACGCAGCTATCTTCTCTACCCAAGGCAAAGCGATCAATGAAGTCGCAAGCCGTGACATCAAAGTGCTTGTTGTCGGCAACCCGGCCAACACGAACTCGTTGATCACTCAACGCAACGCACCAAACATTCCTGCGAATAACTTTACTGCGATGACACGTTTGGATCACAACCGCGCCATGACGCAAATTGCTGATAAAACTGGCGCTACGGTTAATGACGTTAAACAAATGACTATTTGGGGTAACCACTCTGCAACTCAATACCCTGATCTATTTAACGCAACCGTTAAGGGCGAAAAAGCCATCGATAAGGTTGACATGGCCTGGTATGAAGAAGATTTCATCCCTACAGTTCAACAACGTGGTGCTGCCATCATCAAAGCACGCGGTGCATCTTCAGCCGCATCTGCGGCTAATGCTGCTATTGACCATGTTCGCAGCTGGGCATTAGGTACTGAGGGTGATGACTGGGTATCTATGGGTGTTTATTCGGATGGCTCTTTTGGCATCGAAAAAGGTCTGATCTACTCATTCCCTTGCCGCTGTAAAGATGGGCAATGGGAAATCGTTCAAGGCGTAGATATCTCAGAATTTAGCCAGGAAAAAATGAAAGCCACTGAAGCTGAACTTATCGAAGAGCGTGACGCAGTCGCTCACTTGCTTCCTTAAGTGATTCTGGTCTACCACTTACAAAGTGGTAGACATTATTCCACTTTCAACCCATCATCATTCACAACCTCAACATTTCCTAATCGAATCGGCGATGGCCACTTTTTGTGTTCGGATCCTCTAAGTTCCGGGTGATCTTTAAGCGTATTAAACACAATCTTAGCTAACGATAACACCGCTTGGTCATCAAGCTTGGATTTGAATGGATGATCCTTGGGGAACCGCTCCTCGCGTCCTCGAAATGGGTAATGCTCTAGAAACGGCTCCCTCATTGCTTGCTTCGCAGGCCAAAAAGTGAGGCCTGATATATCTGAATTTTCTACAAAAAAGTCTTTATAGATGATTTCGCTCTCATCACCTGATGTTACTCGGTACCTGATTGATGCGATTGTTTTTGGCGGTAAAGTTATAATGCGCTTACAATTTCGATCTGCGAAAAGCCTATGCACTGTATCATACGGCGGGTCAGCCTCCACATTATTACCCCACTTATCTTTATAGAAAGCATCACGACCACACTGATCATTACAGAAAGCAACCGACTCATCATCAGGATAATCT
>CAKMZU010000500.1 GCA_929200485.1 uncultured Gammaproteobacteria bacterium
TGAGTGGTTCGTCAGCCGAAGAATGTGAAATGGTTTGTCATAACCATGGATTTTTTGTCTTTGGTGCCCTCTGTTTTACTTAAAGTTTCAGTTAGTAAGCAAACTAACATTATTGTTTGGAGATATGAGTCTAATATCACTTAATATATTTGTGGTTTTATTTTTTATATTAAGCGAATAGTATACGTGATATTTACATCTTGTTTGTTTGTGTTCTCTGAAGGGGGTTAATGATATGTGTGGTCATTCATTTCTATTTATTAAGTGGATTTTAATTGTTGTTCATTCACTATTGTGGATGAAAAGCTTCGGTGATTATGCGCCGCCATCTGTTAATGGTTGGCCTTCCGGTGTGATTACGAATGCTTCCGTTTCTTATTCTTCATTATCAATGAGTGACTTTAATTTCAAAGGGTTACATGATAGAGAAGTAAGAAGTGTCTTTACTTATGCCGTTGGTGGCGGCAGTGATACCTACCAACTTAAAAAAGTTGCAGACCCCTTTAAAACAAGGCAACTAATTCAGCAGGCGATGCAGCTTGAAATTTATTATGGGCAAAAAATTCGAGTCATGCCGGTGGTGGTTGTATATACCGCAGGTGGCAGCACTGGCCCTGAAACCATCAATATTGACTTAGGACAAAATGCTAAATACCCAGATAATCTTTGGCTTAGATTATATAATCTTATACGAATTGCTCAAACAGTCGAGACTGCGTCGAATTTGATGCATCCAGTGCCAGCAACTTTATTGCTTAACCCTGATTTTTTAGGGGAGGTACATAAAAGTTGTCAGCAGTTTTATTGTCCCGTTGATTATAAGTCGATGAAAATACCCTTAAAAACGGCGTTAGACCGGGCATTGAGTGAGATAGTTAAAGATGGCTATTTGGATCAATCACCCAAGCAACTGCCAGAAAACATTTTGTCAGATAGTGCGAGCTTTTCAGATTATTTGCTAACGGTTAATTGGATTATTCATCATTTTTCCCCTCATGCTACCTTTGGTTGGCAAGATAACATTTGGGCGGGAGATGGCAAAGGTCATCGATGGATTCATCAGGCAGTCAATTCAAAGAATCCAGAGGCTGAAATCACACAGCATATTCGTGATGAAGCAACATTCCTGAAATCCTTGGGAATATTCGATGCATCAAATGAATTGAAATCAATGTTTATTGCTTTCGATAAATGGGAGCGAGATAACTTTACTCAGGGTTTGGCCGGTGCTGGTGTCAATAATGGGTATTTATATAATGCGCCAGCCTACGAAACATATTTTAAATTTATTCGTGGTGTAAGCAACCAATTAGATAATTTACCGGTTATGTTGTTTCAACTTCCAGGGGGGCATCTGCAAATAGATGGCGATATTGATAAGCGAAATGATCATGGATCTACGGGTACTGACTATATTCTAGGTGACCCAAACATTAAATCTGACTTGAGTAATATCGCGCAATACATTGGCGACTATCATTTTGCTCACCCAATGCAGGACTATTTTGTAGAGAATCCATCAGTGATTGATTATCTAAAACGCTGCCCGCTGTCAGGCAATGGATGTGTTAATGGTGTTTATGACTGGCGAACATCGCATCTGGATGATTTATTTAAGGCAAATATTTTTGCCATTCTTTGGGGGGGCGGTTCAACAACGAGTCTTGTTGGTTTGACCCAGGGTTTAGACGACAGTGGGTGGTTAAAAG
>CAKMZU010000501.1 GCA_929200485.1 uncultured Gammaproteobacteria bacterium
CCAAGATTTAACTCGTTTAATTCAGCAACTCTACGTAAAATGCACGATCCGAACCACCCTTAAGAAAATCTCAACCGGAAAGCACCATGCTTTTTATTATTAAGTTTGCCCCCGAAATCATCACTAAAAGCAAGCCTGTTCGCCAACAGATGGCGAATCGCTTATATAAAAACATCAATGCGCAATGCAAAGCACATCACTTTCATGCAAACATAAAGCTGCATTGGGACAAACTCACATTGAGTATTGGTGATGATAAAAACATCAATAAATCGAGCGTTATCCAAGTGCTAAAACACACTTCAGGAATTGCACATTTTCTGGATGTCCTCCAAACACCATTCACTGATTTTGACGATGCGACCAACTTCTGCCTTGAGTATTTTGAGGAACGAATTCAAGGCAAAACCTTTGTTGTCCGCTGTAAACGCTCAGGTCAGCATGAGTTCACCTCTCATGACCTTGAACGGCAAGTCGGCGGTAGAATCAATCAACGTATTGAAAACACCCAGGTCAAACTTAAGAATCCCGACGTCACTATCGGCCTTGAGTTAAACGGAAACACCTTGTTTCTTATCAAAGAAAAGATCAAAGGCCTTGGCGGCTTCCCTATGGGAGAAGTTGAGCCGGTATTATCGTTAATCTCTGGCGGATTCGATTCTTCTGTTTCCTCATATATGACAATGCGCCGAGGCATGCCGACTCACTTTTGCTTTTTTAACCTTGGCGGTAGCGCACACGAAATCGCGGTAAAAGAAGTTGCCTATTACTTACACTCTCACTTTGGCTCAGGTGTCCGTGTGAATTTTATCAGTGTTCCCTTCGAACCCATAGTAGCCGAGATACTGGATAAAATTACCAACTCCCAAATGGGTGTGGTTTTAAAACGGATGATGTATCGAGCCGCAAGTCAAATTGCTGAACGACAAAAAATTCAGGCTTTAGTGACTGGGGAAGCAGTCGCACAGGTTTCGAGTCAAACATTAACTAATTTAAGCGTGATTGAAAAAGTTACCGATACGTTAATTTTAAGACCACTCATTACTTCTGATAAAGAAGATATCATCGGCATTGCCCGAGAAATCGGTACCGAAGCATTTTCTGCTGTGATACCTGAATATTGCGGCGTTATATCGGACAGACCAACCACTCGCGCCAAGCTTGATATTATCGAAGGTGAAGAGAAGAAATTTGACCTGTCATTAATTGATCAAGTCGTTCAGACAGCGAAGATAACACCCATAGACAAAATTGGACTCACCGAAGAGAGCAAACCACAACACATAGAAACCGTTGACTCACCAACTGACACTGATGTCATTATTGACATTCGCCATCCCGACGACATTCTTGATGCACCGTTAACCATTGCGGACGGTGAGATCGAAATCATCCCTTTCTATAAGCTAAACCAATATTTCGAAACACAAGACAGCGGAAAACGTTACCTGCTTTTTTGTGATCAAGGCGTAATGAGCAAATTGCATGCAAGCCATCTAATGGAGAAAGGGTTTAATGTCGGCGTTTTTTTAAAAAAACCATAATCAGATAGTTGCCAGAAAGATACTGCTATTATTTTATGAATCCAAGTTTCATAAAGCAGCCTGCAACAGCTACTGCTGACAGGCCAAATTAGCGCTCAGGATTTAGAGAAATTTTTAATTATTACGGAGCAGTCATCATATTGCCCAC
>CAKMZU010000502.1 GCA_929200485.1 uncultured Gammaproteobacteria bacterium
GCCTTAGCCTGTACGATAACATTTTGATCTTCATCCATACCAAAAGCCAAGACCCTTGGCGCCGAAAGACTCGCTTGATGCTTAGCCAGAGCTCGACTTTTTATCTCAGCAAGTTGCCCACGTTTTATCATTTTTAATTGATGGATGCCAAAGGATTCATCCCTTAGTTGAGCAACTAACCCCAGCTGAATACTCATCGCCTCAATCAACAATGTCCCCGAACCACAAAAGGGATCAATTAATGGTTTTAACTCCCCTTCTTTTACCCCGGCACGCATCACCAAAGCCGCAGCAACATTTTCCTTTAATGGCGCTTTAGCGCCTTCTAAACGATAACCGCGCTTATGCAAACTACCGTTTGCCAGGTCAATGCCAACTAACAAACCCGACTTTTTAATTTGTGCAAAAATTCGAACATCTGGGGCGTCTTTGTCGACAGAAGGCCTCGCACCTAAATTTTCCTGGAAGTGATCACTGATGGCATCTTTAATCCATAAAGCACCATATTGCGAATGCTGAATAAATCGATTGGTACCCCGAAACTCAACAGAAAACGTCTCATCAAAAGAAAAGCACGCAGAAAAAGGAATATCAGTTAAAGAACGAAACAGCGATGACTTTGACGCATCCTTAGTTACAGCCAAAGAGTCCAAAACCAGAATGACCCGATTCGCTAAACGGGTATAAAGAATAAAGGTGTATATGTCTTCTAATTTGCCCTCGCAATACACTCCACCAAGGGTTTGCTTCTTAAGGACTAAAGAAAACTGAGCAATTTCTTGTTCAAGGAGTAATTCCACCCCTTTAGGACAAGAAACAAAATATGAAAATGGTTTTTCTGCTGAAGGCATTAAAATTACTCTGTTGAGTCAACTTTGGCATGAAAAATAACAACAACAAAAACAGTCGGTTATCTTTTTATATATTTTTAGATTCTATTGATTAGCTAATAAATAACTAAAAAGAAGTCGACATAGCTTTGGTTTAATGGTTTTCTATCAACTGATGTTCAAACAAAGATCACAACGGATCACTATTGACAAAAGCTAAACAGGTTCAAAGCTGGAAGCAGCCAAATAGCGCATTGATCCTAAAACCTAACAAAGTGCATCTTTGTCATATAAATGGTCGAGTTCCAAGGCGTCAATACCTTCTCGACATTCTCTTCCAAGAAAAAGAGGATTATAAATGAAAACTCAAAAACGCGATACTCAAATCAGAGCCTATCACCATGGTTATCAAGCAGGTGTTAAAGGCAAATCGTTGAGTGCTTGCCCATTTGAAACCTTTGGCAGTGAAAAACGATACCAGTGGACCTCGGGCTGGCGAGATGGTCGCCGAGATCAGTGGTCAGGTAATACTGCCATCGGAGGCCTGCATAAAATCGCCCTCTAGCTATTACTTTTTAACTAGGCACCAATTTTAACGAATTACATCACTACTAAGCTTTCAAATTACCTTAATTGCCTTAAATCGGGCAAATACATTGACCAAGAGTCATCTATCCTTACCCTAATAAAAAATAGGCTGTAAACGATAGAAAAAGACTCTTGGTAAACAGACTGAACGTCCTTTCAAACAACAAAGAATTGTAGCTCTCCTTACCTAGTACTTCGTTTCACAGCATTTGTCTGGTTCAGCAGTCACAGATTTTTCT
>CAKMZU010000503.1 GCA_929200485.1 uncultured Gammaproteobacteria bacterium
AGCTTACCCAACCCAGACAATATCCCCCTATCGTTAATTCAATTAGCCATTTGGCTTCCACTTAGTTTATTTGGATTATACAAAGTGATCCGATTAAAGCCATCTAGCTCAGTCTATTTATTATGGCTGTTAGTGTTCGTCAGTATTTTTACATACTACATCCAAGGTAAAGGTTTTCCCTACCAAGCTTTCCCAGTCATTATTATTTGTTTCATTGCCGTGAGCTTCAGCATAGATTCTCTTCTAAACAAATCTAAAAACAATCCATGGATAAAAGGCATCACCTTTGGAATGGTTAGTTTTCTTATTTTTAAAAATCTCACACTTAATCATTATTCAACTGAATTATTACCTCATTTATTCGGCAATACCGATCGATTGAGCTATTTAGACACCAATTATCATCCAAAAGACAGCCCAGATATAGAAGTCAGCGAATCACTTGGGCAATGGCTAGAGCAAGCGTTACCCGCCGAAGAGACCATACATGTCTGGGGAATGGAAAATTACATATACACCCTTGCCAAGCGTCAATTCCCCACTCGACATCACTTCCATTTTTTCCTTTATGCAAAATTAGACAATAACCCTGAACTTTTTAAATGGCAGCAACAGCTTCATAAAGAATTTTTAAGTGAAATCTCAACTAATCAGCCTGCCATTTTTATTGAGACGCATTATGCCGGCATGAAAGAAGAACGTTATTTAACTGTACAATCAGTCAGTCAGTTTACACCTATAAAAAACTGGCTAAAAACAAACTATCGTTTAGAACAAAGTATTGACCGTCTGGATATATGGATACGAAATGACTTGAACTTACCGCCTTTCAACCCGCCAAAGCTTTAATCTTTCTATTTTGGGCAAAGGATTTTGATAAGTATTTCCATTTTTTCGGTCAGATTCTCTTGATAAGTTCCATAATGAAAAAGCGCAACCCCAACACCCGCTCCAAAAAGCGCTGTTAATACGCTTTCTGTTGGATAACTTTCATCAATCTCACCAGATGACTTTGCTTCTTCTACCATTTTTCGAAGCGTAATCATCACTTGATCTTCTTGTTCGAAAAAAGCATCACATAACTCAGAGTGACGACGCATTTCAATGGGTACAGAGGCTAGAAGCCCAGTGATACTTTCATCCTCATCATGCGCTTTAGCCATCGCCATAAAAATTGCTGAAAGCCTTTGCATTAATCCTTGGTGCTGATCATAAGCAGCTCGATAATGCGGCAACAAAAAAGCCTGAGTCTGATTAACGGTTTCAACATAAAGTGATTTTTTATCTGGAAAATAGCTATAGATGGCAGCATGGCTAACACCCAACGCTTTGCCAATATCTTTAAAGGTGGTTTGAGCAAAGCCCTTGGCAGCAAAAAGCTTTCTTGCCTCAATAAAAAGTCGCTTTAGCGTCTTATCTTTAGAGCTCCCTTTTGGCCTGCCAAGCTTTGGTCGCTTTTTTGAACTCATTGAATTTGCGGAAGTATCCATCATTCAACGAATTATATCGACAGAAAGATTGTCATCAATGGCTGAATAAGGAATAATTTACACCCGTGTAACTAATATTTGACAATTGTATCAGATATTAACTGTAAAAATAAAAGTAAATATAAAAATAACAGCAGGTGTTAATCATG
>CAKMZU010000504.1:0-1082 GCA_929200485.1 uncultured Gammaproteobacteria bacterium
ATTCGAATCTGCAGCTTGATACAGTGAATCCGCTGCAGATCGCATTCAAAGGGTGAAAAACAATGAGCACTGAAAGGATACATGCTGTCGCCGACCAGCTCGCAAGCGAAGGCCTTAAGCCGACGCTTGCAGCTGTTAGAAGCCGCCTGGGTGGCGGATCTTTCACTACCATATCAAAAGCCATGCAGGAATGGCGTGTGCTTAACGCAATAAAGACCGAAGGCTTAGAATCACCGTCCCGTGACGTCAAGGGTTCGGTGGGTGAGCTTTCACAAAACCTATGGCATCTTATTCAGCAGCAGATAGTGGACAATCTAACCGAAAGACTTTCCGAAATATCGAGAGGTCCAGAGGAAGCGCTTGCTTTTGAAATTGCGCAGTTAAAAGAGTTGGCTGCGAGTCAGCAGAAAACAATTGAGAAGCTGGCAAATATGTTACGCGTAATGGAGAAAAATGTTCAGGTTTTGCAAAAAAGTACTGCGCATAAAGAAGCTTCAGGCGACGTTTCTGATATTCAGAACAAGTTGGATGTTATCTTGCGCGAAATGCAGTCTTTGAAAGACAATTGAGATCAGATCTGAGGGTTTCTTTTGGGGTCGACTCTGGGCAGCAAGCCGAAGCAAGTGGTACCTACCCAGGGTCTTTAGCGAGGGCTAATGTCTTCATAATAAGCCATTACCGGCCTTTGTCAAGATCTAAAGATTTCTCGTAATCAGTCGTCCTGTGATTTCTTCTACCGCTGCTCTGTCAATTTCAAAGCCGTCAAAAACACGGAACAGCTTTGCTATCACGTTGACAATATAGTCGGTCACATCACTTGTCGCTACATCAACCGGTATAATTATGCGTGATGTGACTGCGTCTTGGTACGCTGGCCCTTGTGGATTCATGTGCCCATAAGGGTTTGACCAACGGGTTAGCACTCTACCTTTCAGCCCCTTCCATCGGAATAGCATTTCGATGCTTGCTTCTTTTTGAGCATCGAGCACTTTGATATAGGAGAGCGCTACCAGAATGCTCTCTGCGACTTTTAATATCGCCAAATAAAAATCAAGATACGTGCTTCGCTCAAGATGCGAACA
>CAKMZU010000504.1:1092-1631 GCA_929200485.1 uncultured Gammaproteobacteria bacterium
ACATCTTGGTTTAAAATTGTCAGGTAAAGCTTTGTTTAAATAGAGCCTTCCTTGCGGATTTATTAGCCAAAAATCAAAAATATCACTAGGCTCCCCTAAGTTCTCAACGATCATTGCCTCCCAGGCATCATCATTGATATACGGCCGGGCACCCGTCATATAACGCAGAGTGTTTGACCACATTGGTCTACCTGTGTAGTTTGGGTTGCTGTGCATTAACTTGAGAAGTAACCTGTTCCTTTAAATGTGGTCAAACGTCCACAAGGATTAATTCGCACTCTGTTGATACCTCGTTTCCGGGGTGCAACTAGAGCCTTGGTTGGTCAGTTCCAACCGATAGGAGGTCTGGCCACGATTCGTGTAAAAAGCGACGCGAAATTCTTTAAGGCATTGATTTTATTGAAGTTATTTTTCAAAAAATGGGAACAGAACCTAACACATTATTGCTTGTTGAAAATCTCGTAAAATTTAAGCGATCGCAGCCTGTAACTCTTTAAGTTGTTTATGCAAATCCGTATTTTCCTGCTTTAGATCAAAGT
>CAKMZU010000505.1 GCA_929200485.1 uncultured Gammaproteobacteria bacterium
GTATAATACAAAGTATAATATATTTGGCTCTTCAGCAAAATCTGTGGGTGAATTCTGGCTCGGGCAGCTCTCCTAGCTGGTGAAATAGCGATATTTTCAGTAAATCGAAGCTCTTATATCCGTAGGCTTTTCTCATACTCAAATTAATTCGCAGGTTCAAGCCCTCTACAATTCCACTTGAATAGCTCTTTTTTGCCTTAAAGTAGTTCATCAATAAATCTTCGTGGTTGCGTAGCATCTTTACAAATTTTTTCATCGGTTCTATCTTACTTCGCATCGCTCGGGTGCACCATTTACGCATATACCATCTCGCCCAATGCCAGCTTTTGTATTGCCAAAAACCATCAAATGATTCCTTTAGTAAATAAGCTCGATTTGTTTTTAAATCGTATTGTAGCACGTCATTGAGTTTGCCTTGTTGCTTTTCTGTTAGATTCTCAGGTCTTTTCAAAAAGCTATAACGAGACTTTTGAAGTATCGGTTCGTAGCCTTCTTCTTTGAGCCGACGAGCTTCTTCTCTACGCGTATTATCTACGGCTTCAGTGAGTTTTTTTACTATGTGAAAACGATCTAACACATTTAATGCGTTGGGTAAACAGGATTTGATTACGTTCAAATATGGCTTCCACATATCAGAGCAAACCACTTTAATTTTTGCACACCATGCTGTCCCTTGGTCATCAAAAAAACCGCTTAATGCCAACTCTGTTCGATCTTTGATTACACCTAAAAGTCGCTTTTTGCCTTTATCAATTTGATAAATCAGCGTCATGTATTGATGCCCTTTTTTGTAGGCGACTTCATCGACTCCAATTGCAGATACATCCGATAAGTCTCTGTGCTTTAGTCCATAACTGACGACCCATTTAACTGATCGGCAGACATTATCCCATGATGTGTTGAAACTCTTCGCGGTGTCTGACCAGCTTAACTTCTTTGCCCAATGTGACAGGTAATATCTGTAAACATCACAACATGAATGCTTACCTTGAGCCCACGGAACGGCTTCAACTTTCACTCCACAACTTGGGCATTGAACACGTCGCATAGAGTATTTTAAAAACACAGGTATATTCCAGATAGGGATAAACTCAAACATTCTGCTAGCCAGTTGATCATAACCAGGAGCTGGTTGATTACAACTTGAACAAATTGCTTTACTATTGGCTCTAGGTATCACTTCAGCTATGATTGATGTTTGGTCATCGGTATCAATCAAGGAGACATTTTTATAAACGAAACGCTTGAGCTTGTGAACTTTATTGAGTAGTGTTTTTAACAGAATTGGAGCCTCCTTTGTTGGTTTTATTGAACGTCTAAGTAATAGAGAATAGGCTCCAGTTCTACCACTTTATTTTTAGCTAAATTATTCCATCAGCACGTCAGTCGTAGTCAAGAGCTGTCCTCACAAAATCGGTCTCCCAAAGGGAGCCCTCCGATTTTGCTCCGGGATCTCTTGACAACTCCCTCCTTAGCTAAGTGATCTAGCTATCAAAAATTTCAGAAAAAATATTCAGTGAATTAAGAGCGAATTACCCACAAATTCTGCGGAAGAGGCAATTTTTTCTACCTAGATCAAATAAATAATACAGGCTTAGGA
>CAKMZU010000506.1:0-1064 GCA_929200485.1 uncultured Gammaproteobacteria bacterium
AACGTCGAAAACTTGCCAAACGATTGTTATGGCTTGTGATGGAGCATTGTTATCAGCTGCCATTTAAATCGTTGACAAAAAAACAGCAAGAAGCAACCAATAGTCTGCTTAATAGACGAGGGTTTACCTACTTGTCAGAAGCGGTTGATGAGCAGATGCTAATGGTTTCTCCTTGTGAGCTATTTGGTGATTTGTTTTCCTTGTTGCCGGATTCGGAGAACTTGTTTGAGGCTTACCTTGTGATAACTGAATCGCTTGAAACCGCTAGTGAATTCTTAGAGCAAGATATGATGAAGTTAAGCGACAATGAAATAAAAAACTCTCTCCCGCCTGAATTAGCCGAACACAAAGACTTAATAAAAAAAGGAGTTAAAGCACTCAGAGAGGCACTGGTTAATTTTATTCGATCTGAAAGGGATGGCCATAAACAACGTAAGGTCTATTTGGCCAATATTAAAAACGATATATTGCATCACAAGGACTATGTATTTTTACGAGAGTCTATCGGAGATATTGAAGGATTTTCAAACCTCATCGGTCATATTAGTAATCTTCAGTTGAGGGTGTTAAGAAAATATTTCAATGACGAAAATATGAAAAAAGGTGATCTTTGGATACCTGAAAAATTGCACAAGGTGTTCTATCGCAATGTCACCGCCATGCATTACAAGCCGCAAAATAAGGTAGATCAAAAAACGTTATTGGAGTATCGAGAGCAATCTATTATTGATACTTTTTTGACCTTGGATTCAGCAATCAGTATCCCTCCCTTCGAAGATCAAAATAATCGACGTCCACCAAAGTGTCAAAGCTTATTAATTAATCCAGAAAAAATGGTCAAAGCATTGCCTTTATGGTGGTCAATAATTCCACCCCTGGTGGATAAATTGTATAGCTGTGGAATACCCATAACAGAAGAGGGTAAGTTACTTAATAAAGATAACGTGGATTATGCATCAATATGCCTACAACGTGTTTTAGAGTTAAGTTATCCTCACGATCCTTTTCAATTTAGGCGCTGGATAAAAAATCCAGAGAATGCGGGCCATAAATCACATCCGTAT
>CAKMZU010000506.1:1074-1585 GCA_929200485.1 uncultured Gammaproteobacteria bacterium
ATCAAGCAAGGTCAGCACTGTGGTTTGCAGATAAATCATCTGATCAGGTACTTATGTTATGCGACACAAAAACACCGCATAAAGCCAATCAATTAAAAATGTTGCTCTCTGATGCCTTGAATGTCTCATTAACGGAAGAACAATTTACCTGCTTTAAACGGTTATGGGATGAAAATCCAAAAGTCAAAGGGAATACGCGTTTAAAAGGTGTTTGTCAGAAGGCTGCAACAGCACAAAAAGAACAAGGAAATGCGCTCAATGAAATCATCCGCCGAAATCGTTGGTTGTTAGAACAAGGAAAAAAAGCAGAAGACAAAACGCTGATAGCGCTAAGTGATAATGCAGTATTGGCAGCCAATGTGATAGCTGAGGCATTAAAAATAGAAGTTAAGCGATTTGCTAATATCTTCGATATGGCCAAATTACATAATCTGCTTGAAAATGACCCTAAAGGTTTCAGTAAAAACTGTAAAGGTTGTACAAAAGAAAACGCTTGGCGTGGTCAGATGAA
>CAKMZU010000507.1 GCA_929200485.1 uncultured Gammaproteobacteria bacterium
AAAACACTCCATTCGTCCGATACGATCAATCTTGAGAATTTTTTCGAGCGCTTGAAACCTCGAAAGCATACTTTCTTTATCCATCAGCCGTTGGCTGATATTCTCATCACTGGTTTGTTTCGCAAGACTCAGCCAATTATCCACCCGGCCACGCTTGGAACCAATGACACTGACTTTTCGATTAGCCGCGGCAGAAAAAGCGCGAGATAGCGACATAAGCTCTTCATCTTCAAAAGGCACAACAATCCGGCTTGGGTAGTCTCTATGATTTGAGGCCAAATAAAATTGACCTAAAAACCCAAAAAGAACAGCTTTTTCATCCGTTTCAATACCCAACTTTGGATAATAGCTGCGGCTTCCGATCATTCGCCCCTGCCTTATAAACAGCACGTGCACACACGCAAGCCCTGCCTTCATAGAAATATTAATCACATCCAGCTTATCACTACCCGACTCTATATATTGCGATTCAATCACTTTATTTAGGTGTTGAATCTGGTCGCGGTATTCTGCGGCCTTCTCAAATTCCAATGCTTTAGATGCCTGCTCCATCTTTTTCGCCAAGTCTTTAAGCAGCTCGGTATTTTTTCCTTCTAAAAACAAGCGAGTGTGCTGAACCTGCTGAGCATAATCTTCCGTACTCACATATTTCATGCAAGGCCCAGTGCAGCGCTTTATCTGATATTGCAAACAGGCACGAGAGCGATTTTTAAAAAAACTTTCGTCACACTGGCGTACCTTAAAGACCTGTTGCAGCAGGTTTAAACTTTCCCGAACCGCAAGGCCACTAGGGAATGGGCCAAAGTAAGTCCCCTTTCCTCGCTTGGCACCACGATGAAAAGCCAATCTGGGATAATTCCCCTCAGATAAAAAAATGTAGGGATAAGACTTATCATCCCGCAAAAGAATATTAAAAGGCGGGCGATATTCTTTGATGAGGTTGTGTTCGAGCAAGAGTGCTTCGGTTTCTGTCGTGGTCACCGTCACATCAATCCGTTGAATTTTTCTTACAAGATGCTGGGTTTTAACGCTTAATCCGCTTTTTCTAAAATAACTCGATACCCGATTCTTTAGATTTTTTGCTTTACCAATATAAAGCAGCGCATCACCTTCGCCAAACATCTGGTAAATGCCGGGGCGCTCCGTTAGCTGTTTAAGAAAAGCGGCAGAATCAAAAGATGAACTGGACATTGGTTAAAGAACGTCGACCTTACAGTGAAGTAACTATTACTAGCGGGCTTAAACAACACCTTAAACCATAAGCTCAGGATGTTTTTTAACCTGACATTGAGGTAAATCGATGTATCAGGACGCTAAACATCTTGATAGTCTAACAAACCATGACGAATAGCAAGTCGAGTCAATTCAACATCACTATCGACATTGAGTTTCTCAAAAATACGATAACGATAACTATTGACAGTTTTAGCGCTTACGCACAATTTAACAGAAATCACCCCTACCTTCTCACAGTTAATGACCATCATTGCCACTTGAAGTTCTCGATCTGACAATTGATCAAAAGGTGAAGCATCCGGATTCAACGTACTAAATG
>CAKMZU010000508.1:0-221 GCA_929200485.1 uncultured Gammaproteobacteria bacterium
TGTTTTTTTCAATTTTATTTAAAATGGGTTGGTTATCGTTCAAATCGGTTTTTACGCTGAATAAAATCATGAATGAATATCAAAAAGGCATCCCTTCGATGTGTACCCGAGCGTTTTGGGAAGAAGTATTTGAAGAGTATGGTTGTTTAGATGAGAAGGATATTGTGGATTCCTCTCAATGCTGCGTAAAAGATCAAGCCGAAGATAGTGTAGAGAATATC
>CAKMZU010000508.1:231-1534 GCA_929200485.1 uncultured Gammaproteobacteria bacterium
AACTATGGCTAAAAAATGAGATATTCCCTTAATAAAATACTAGAATTATCAACACACCGAACCTTAGCAGCGTAGCCGGATTTTCAAGAACTCTCCTAGCAAACATAAATCTATCGCTTCCTGTTAAGACCAATATCCTTCCGACCCCCAAGGCGAGCGCTCAATTGTCATACTAAAAAAAACCTGCACGGAACTTTTTTAACAATCCACTGTCTCTTTTCGTCGAGTTACTATTTTCATTGTCGCTCACATTGCCCAACCACAACCCAACCACTGCGCGGAGTCTTATGCTACCAACAGTTACAAAGTCACGTTTGAATACCATCCATTTGCTGAAATTATCACTTTGCCTGATTTTTATATGCTCATTTGCCATAAAATCTCAGGCGGCCTATCTGACAATAGAAAAGAAAAAAGAGATTCTGGATACTTACCAAGGCATATTCGAAGGTTATGACGCTTGGTGTCGCTGGTTTAATGAATTGAGGAATGATACAGCTCAATGCAAAATCTGCCCGATAGATACCCACAAAGATAAAGAGTTAAACCTGAGGAGCCGCTATATGAACAAAGGGGAATCAACTAGCGTACCTAAATCACCACTCGATGTCGTCAATGGTTTTGATCAGGATCTGATTACCGCGGTTGCCAATGTGATTTGTGAGGACACGGAATTTCTGGATGTCCCTTTACCCAGGCTAGCCGAAGCCAAAGCAGGTGACGATGCATCATTAGCAGCTACCTTAACTCCAGGTGTGAAGTATTATTGCCATGAGTGGAATGTGGATGAAGAAAAGAAACAGATACCCAATGAAGAGGACGTAAAGATCATGTTGCAATACGCAAGCTTTCTGGAGGTTATCAAAGTCGTTATTACCAAAAACACAGGCTGGTACTTCGATATTGAGAGTATCTAAAATTACTCATGTCAGCATGAATTTAAATTTAATCGCTCAAAAGATGCTATTAATATTCCCATAAGTTTCCGCATACATATTATAGGCACCCTTCGACAAGCTCAGGGTGAGCGGTTGGGTCACCTGCGAAACTTACGCCACTATTAATACAAACATCAATACAAACAGTAATACAAGCTGCAATCGATAAGCATTAGGTTGCAGGGATACGGGTCGCATTGAATTATTCTCATCTGCTAGGAGGGCGTCCGAGAATTGCGGTCGAGCATAAATTTCAAAGAAGTGAGATAAATTTTTTGGGAAATTCCTGCGAATAGCCAGCCTATTTAAAGGCGCATCTAAATAAACAGGGGCGAAGAATTTAGCCGCTTATCTGGAATTTAGGC
>CAKMZU010000509.1 GCA_929200485.1 uncultured Gammaproteobacteria bacterium
TTACCTTTAAGGCTTACTTTTCTGCATTCAAAAACCTTCTGCAATAGATCCCAGTCAGGTAGGCCCTCTAGAGGTAATCCAGCTAGCAGGCTTTCTAGCCGCTTATCAAATCGCGCTTGCTGCTTATAATTCGCCGAATCTTTCTGTATAAAATCAATTTTGTTATAGAGAGGCTGAAGAGGGTAGTTTTCACCATACATAAAAAAATCAATGTCTAGATCGAGCAGCTTTATTTTTATTCGCTCTGTTAGCAAGGGTAGTGCTTTTGAAAAGTCATCATACTTTAATAAAGTGACTTTTTTGGAGCGCATATGTACCTTGATGAGGTCGATCTCATCCATATCGCCATATAGCTGACATGCACAGCCAACATACACACGAATAATTGAGGGCATTTGATTGAGTAGCTGGCGAGGGAAGATATAGGAGTGGCTATCGGTAAATTGCCCGAGATTAAACTGATTAAACGCTTGCTGGCACGCATTGGCAATATTGATTGCGTTGCCCACAGAAAACAACAGTTGTTGTGCTGCTTCAATACATTGGTTGTAATCGCTAAAATGTATTTTTAAATCACGCTGGAGGCGTTTAGGCATATGAGCTTTGGCTTTGCGCTTGCCAAATAAACTCAGAGCAAAATACACCAATAAATCTTGATGACGCCTCTCTTGGGCTTGCTTAAAATCTGCCTGTTCAAATTGGTCTTGCAGGAGTGCAAAGGCTTTGTTATGGCTACTGATGATGGCGCGTAAGTTCTCGCTCAGTTCAAATTCATCGTTAGCGGGTATTCGACCAAAGTGTAAGCAGTGTTCCCAAAAATCATCGAACAGGGCTTGGTGTTTGGCATAGAGTGTTTGCCGTTCATTTTTGGGGATAGGTTTGGGCTGAGGCCGTTGGGTTATATGTTGCCAGTCATTATCTTGATATTGACGTTCAAGGTGATGAGATTCTTCCAGTGCTTTGTCTTTGAAGACAGCAATAATGCCTTGCCCAAATGTGACGCTTCGGGTTTTTAACGTTTGCTCAACATAATCACGTATCTGCGCCTGGGTGAAATATTTTTGGAATGTATTCCTTTTGGTGACGACGCCATCTTTGTAGGGGGTAAATTGTTCTATTTTGTTTTCATTAAATAACATCACAGACACTATTAATAATTTATTGCTCAATTGGTAGGCTTTTTTTAGTGTCTCACATCGTTCGTTTTGGTCTTCAATGACATTTAACACAAACCCTAAATTGATAATATCACTTGGATCACAGACGCCTTCGGGGTTATGTACAGGGTCCCAGCCATTTATTGCTAGCCCGTGTGCTTCAAGTTCTCGCAGGTCGTCGCCTCGTCCGCATCCATAATCTAAAATCGAGTATTCCCCGTTCAGATAGCTGAATTTGGCTAGCTTTTGAAAAGGAGCAGATAGCCGATCTCGATTAATGGCCGTAAGGTGTCTTTCTATTATCGGGGGTATTTTGTCAGCAAGTTCGTCAATTTTTTTGATGTTGTCTATTTCTAAAGGGTGTAGTCTT
>CAKMZU010000510.1:0-1015 GCA_929200485.1 uncultured Gammaproteobacteria bacterium
GGCGATAAGCACCCATATCAATGCTGCCGACATCATCACAGGCTTTGATTTTGGTAAGTGTATTTTTTCTTCCAGAATAACAAATAGATAAGCCAGGAAAAAAATGGCGAGGGCGACAAAACCCAAGCTCGTATGAGTCAAGTCCACTGTCTGAGTTGAGCCATCTGCTGCATTGACAAATCCCGTTCCCAAAGAAGTAATAAATAACAACAGATAGTGAAATGACTTTTTCATGAAATTATGAATACCTATAAGTAATATAATCTAAAGGGTATGAGTATCTTGATGGGACTTATTCAAATCTCGCAATTTTTCACTCAACGCTCAAAGAGGATTCGAAAATACCCTTTGCATAATGAAACACATAGACATCGAACAGGGAAAAAGTTCAGCTATCGATAAAAACTTTAGACGCCTCGTCATTATTTTTTCCCATATAAAATATTTCAATAAAAATATTCTGAAACAAAAAAATAATACTACCCTATTAAACAACTTATTACTATAAATCTCCATCTAATTTAGCCTGAGAAGACTTCACCCTGGTCATCACCCTAGAAAAAACACTTTGAAAAGTTTCATCATCTGGAAAGCTCTCCATAGCAATTAAAGCGTACTGTAAGCGGTTGGATAGCTGAAAAAATGTTCTCCCGGAAAAACCTTCCGTTTGAATAATCAGGCTATCTTTATTCGTACTGATATATTCTAATGCACGCTGAACATTCTGACTTTCGTTTTTCGAAGCCCCCTTCTTAAATCCTTCAACCAACTTGGAAATATACTGGTGTATCATTTTTTCTCGAGTTTTGGCATCCGGCAAGTCAAAGCGAATTTTATAGGTTATTCGAGAGATAATGGCTGGATCTAACTTATCCGCTCGATTCGTTGCAAAGATAAACGCGGATTTTTTACCCAAGCTACCCGTCTTAGTCAAAAAATGCGTCACCAATTTCATCTGTTCAGCATTTAAATCTGCACGTGTGGTTAATAAGCCATCGGCTTCATCTATAAACAC
>CAKMZU010000510.1:1025-1519 GCA_929200485.1 uncultured Gammaproteobacteria bacterium
CACTTTTTGTTTTGAATGGTTAATGGTATTAAAAAGCTTATCCATTGCATTAATAGCATCTTTGGTGTGCATGCCAAACCAGGCAGCGGCGGACACACTGATCAGTTTTACCTTTGTCACCACTGCGACCTTATTGGCCGTCATTGATTTACCTGTTCCTGGGGGCCCATAAAATAATAAGTTGGGTAGACTCAGCAGAGTTTCATTTTGGCGGATGACATTTAGCGCCTCATCCAGCTCCTCTTGCGCCTGAAGATTAAGATAAAGCTCTAGCTGAACGACTTTATCTGTATCGATTTCATCAAATTTCAACTTCTCAGCGAAGACTTTTTCAAATTTCTTATCAAAATAGCTTTTTAGAATGGGACTTAACACGTAACCAAGACCCGCCCCACCAATGGCTGCAACAAGACCATAAATCCCAGCTGTATGCCCGGCTTCTTTTATTGCCCCTGCAATCTTGGCATTACTTTCTTGATTTTGTTGCTCTAAAT
>CAKMZU010000511.1 GCA_929200485.1 uncultured Gammaproteobacteria bacterium
TGCGAAATAAATAGCATTAGCGAAGTAACGAGTGAGCAAAAGCGCAATGACGGTTTTTATAAGATCAATAATTTTGTCGCTATTAGTCATATCTCTGAATGGCTTAGCTAAAGACAATCCAAAAAATTATAAAGAAAAACAAACCAAAGCCCTGAGAGCACCTGTGTATGAAGCCTTAATGGACGCGCAGGAGTTACAGCAGGCAGGTAAAAATAAAGAAGCGGTTAAGATACTCGATAAGCTAAAAAAGCGATCAGGTAAACGTGCATTGCAGGCGCATGAATGGGTACAGCTGTATAACTTTTATGCCTATGTTTATCTGGGCATGGAAAATTATTCTGAAGCCATTAATTACTTTGAAAAAGTATTAAAAGAAAAAGAATTAACCTTAGGCCTTGCTATACAAACCAAATATACCTTGGCTCAGCTGTATATTTCTCAAGGCAATACGAAAAAAGGTGTGCAGGTATTAGAAGACTGGTTTGATATTACGGAAAAAGTCACACCAAATGCTTATGTTCTATTAGCGCAGGCTTACCTTCAAGATAAGCAGACGGATAAAGCGTTAGCACCGCTTCAAAAAGCCTTTGCACTAGCTAAGGAGCAAGGAAAACCAGAAAAAGAAAACTGGTATTCGTTATTGCAATATATTTATGCTGAGAAAAAAGATTATAAAAAACAGCGTGACGCCTTGGAGATTCTGGTTAACCGATGGCCTAAGAAAAATTATTGGCTGGCACTGGTCGGTGTTTATAGTGAGTTAGGCCAAGAGAAAGAACAGCTGTTTGCCATGAAATCTGCTTACATTCAAGGTATGTTGGATAGAGAGCCATATTTAGTCACACTTGCTCAAATGCTGGCCGCAGAAGGGATTCCTTATGAGGCAGCCAAAGTCATGGAGAAAGGTTTTAGCGACAAGCTCATTGAAGAGAGTGAAAAGAATCTGGAGCGGGTAGCGGATTACTGGCGTCGTTCTCAAGAGATCAAACGTGCCATTCCTTATCAGATTCGTGCTGCCAAAATGGCAGTCTCAGGTGAGGCTAGCCTTCGTTTAGCTGGCATGTATTTGACCGATATGGATGAAACGAATGCGGTTGATGCGATAAAACAAGCGATTAAAAAAGGCGATTTAAGAAATCCTCTTGATGCGCAAATGTTGTTAGGCCAGGCGGCTTTTCAGGCCAAGCGTTTCAATGAAGCGAAAAAAGCCTTTGCTCAAGTTGCCAAGACAGCAGCTAAAGAGTCCAAAAGTGAGAAGTCAAAACGTTTAGCGAAAACCGCTACGAACTGGCAGCGCTATATTGAAAATGAAATCAAACGTCAGGGTCAAATAAAAAAATATCTGGGTTAACTTTAATTATACCTAAGAAAATGGAACTAAATTCATAAGACATTGATCAATATGTTTATATCATCGTTGTATCGTGCGTACGTTTTTTATTGAATCAAGAATTCCTAGTACTTCGTTTCACAGCATTTGTCCTGTTCAGTGGCTCAGTAAAATGTTC
>CAKMZU010000512.1 GCA_929200485.1 uncultured Gammaproteobacteria bacterium
TGGTCTACAATTAAATCAACACCTCACCCGAACGGCTTAATTATGTGGATTTGGCAAAGAGCAACCTGGCCAAAATGGAAGGTAAATATCAGTGATGACATCTACAGACGGTCAATAGAGCAGGCCCAGCAATACGGCGAGCTGTTTGGTTCTGTCAAAATGCTAGGCGAAGAAAGTTCGGAAGAAGCGCTCGTAGACGCTATGGTGACAGAGGCCGTCAGTTCTTTTGCGATTGAAGGTGAGTTCATAGAGGCGGAGAAGGTCAGGTCGAGCATCAAATTTAACCTTGGACTGCTGCCAAATTCTCATGTGAAAATTGAGGCCAAAGAAGCTGGTGCAGTTGCGCTAAGCATGGAAATCCGAAAAAGATTTAACGAAAATATATCGAAGGCAACGCTGTCACGCTGGCAAGAAATGATCGTTCTGCAAAATGCCTTATACAAATTAAAAATTGGCGATTATCGAGATGATGAACTTGGGCCGATGCAAATAATATCTGGGCGAATTGATAATCCAAAGATTCACTACGAGGCTCTTCCAGCTGAAGACATTGGATCAAACATGAATAAATTTATCGAATGGTTCAATAACAGCAGCCCGTGTATATCAGATGAGTATATGCCTCCAGCTATTCGAGCAGCTCAAGCCCACGCCTGGTTTACAATGATTCACCCATACGACGATGGGAATGGCAGGATTTCACGTGCATTATGTGAATGCGTATTTTCTCAAAGTTTAAGGAGCCCTTTGCTATTTAGCTTGTCTGAAGCTATTAAGTTGACACAAAAGGAATACTCAAGTCAGCTTGATACTCTCTGCAAGAGCGACGGTGATATCAATGAATTTTCAAACTATATGCTTAAGGTTTCTGAAATAGCTCAGGCCGCCTGTAAAAAAAGAATTTTGTTTAGCCTGAAAAAACACAATTTTTTTAACCAGACTGCTTTTGAAAAAGCCAATGAACGCCAAAAAAAATTTTTAAAAAAGGTTCTGAACAAAGGGCCTAATGCATTCGAGCAAGGTTTTGCATCGAGACACTATTCATCTCTTGCGAAAACCTCTAGCGCAACAGCCACAAGAGATCTTCAGTTACTGTTAAAATCAGGACTCATTGTACAAAACGAAGGTAAAGGAAGAAGCGTAAGATACATCATTAAACTTCCAGACGTTAGGCTGTCACGCTGAAACGACCAGAGGCGCTATTCGCTTAAAGCCCCCGTATCAGGTAGATAATTGGACACCCCACCCTTATAGGATTCTGTCGCATCTAAGTGATGCCTGAGTACTATTCGTGCTCAGGCATGTAAGGTGATATTTTAGACAAGACTGCATCTATTATTTCATAACCTTCTCGCTGAAATTAACAGGGACAATTTATGGTATAAGAAATACAACTTTGAATATTGGTTTAAAGCATAATATGTCTTTTTTTTAAGTTGTTGCTTTTAACCTAGAAAAATCAGTTAAAAAGTAGTATGTTCGCATAAACATCTGATATTAAAGA